>NZ_JBYCKN010000179.1:0-48474 GCF_057473405.1 Sulfobacillus sp. TH-112 | reverse complement strand
GATCGGCACCGTTCTCTTCATCACTGGGCATCGCGAGACAACTCTCCAGACAATGTCACCAGTCTTTGCATATGAATCCGCGTTCCGTGCCCAAGACGCGACTCCACATCTAATCCATGCATGAACGATTCCATAAACACAAAGCCCAGGCCCATGCGCTCCGGGTCTTGTGAAAACGCAGGTTCGCGAGCTCGGTCCACGTCCTCGATCCCGATACCCCAGTCTTCCACGTCAATCACGATGCCGATTTCACTTAATTCCATTCGCACTTCGATCCACCCGTCCGGTTGTCCGCGATAACCATGAATAATGGCATTGGAGACCGCTTCCGAGACCGCCACCTTGATTTCTTCAATGTCATGTATAGAAAATTTGGCTTGTCCAGCTAATCCGGCCGCAGTAATACGCGCCAGACCAACATTCTCTTCCAGGGATAAAAAGCGCAGCAAGATGCGATTCACACGCTTCCCCTCCTTCCCCTCGTTATTTTGTCGTGGCGGCTTCTCCCCGCACCGCATCAGTGACACTAATAATAGAATCAATACCGGCTAATTCTAACACCGCTCGCACCGAAGAGCGCACACCAACCAAACTGAGGGTGCGACCAGTCTCCTGCAGGCGGCGATACCGCCCCAAGATAACGCCCAAGCCTGAACTGTCCACGAATTCAACCTCCGAGAGGTCTAAGAGTAAATGTCGATCTGGATAGCGCATAATGAGCTGTTCCAGCGCTTCCCGGAGAGGAGTGCTGGTCTTGAGGTCCAAATCTCCCTTAATGCCGACCACAATGCGATCGGCCTTCAGAGCGTGTACAATGGTCAATGCTATCCCCCCATTCCCATAATCTTCCTCGCCCCTTTATCATACCGGGAATGTGGCAAAAAAAAAGGCGACTCATGGTCGCCAGTCATCGGGATATTCGTCAGATTCTGCATCTGTGCTCAGTGCTTCGCGAATGGCTTTAGCGCGCACGGCATCAAAGAGAACCTCCCCGTGTTCGTCGACAATGGACTCCACCTGTTCGACGTATCCAACGGGTTCCTCAAATCCGACAAAGGTTTCGTTATAGTCGACCGCTGGTGGTATATCTTGAGGTCCATCCGAATTCCCCCACTGAGCGACACTTTGCCACATATCCTCGCCATCGGGCTCTACCACATCGCGATGAATATCGCGGCGGTCTCCAAATGGCATCGGAATGACATCGCTTCCCGATGCCGGTCCTTGATACGGAAGGTCGATGTGTTCTTGGCACGAAAGACAATAAATGGCATTCGGCAAGGCGTTCATACGCGACACTCCAATGACTTCACCACACCGGTCGCACAGTCCATAGGTCCCCTCATCCAGCTTCTCCTCCGCTCTGGCGATTTCCTCTAAAGCACGATTCAACCCCACCGTGAGGCCGACGTCCAATTCCCGGTCAAAGGTATCGGTGCCTAAGTCAGCTGGATGATTATCATATGCCGAGAGCGCTTGTGACGATTCGGTCTCACTTTCAGTAAAGCGGGCACGAATTTCATCCCGCATCTTCATAAGCCAGGCTTTCCGTTCTACTAACTCACTTTCCAGCACGTCATTCCCTCCTAAGCGGTAATTTTCCAAAGGTAACGCCATACGCCTCCCATCCACGATGCCCTTGCCACTCCATGGGCCGCGACGATCGACACCTCACTCACCCTCCGGGGACCGTCCTTGACCACGAGGTCACCCACCACCTGTCCAGGTCTTACCGGGGCTTCGACTACCTTATTCAGCCGCAAGTGAGACTTCGGGGGCGAAGACTCTCGGGCCCAGGTGAGAACACTGGTTTTGGAATACACCGCGTCAACCTTTCGCGCCACGCCACGTTTTACGCTTACCGTGCCAGCTACTTGGCCCTTTTCCGCAATGGATATTGAGCGATAGTGAAGAAATCCCCAAGTTAGCAGCGCACTGGCATCGGCGAATCGCTGTTTAGACGACGGCGCGCCTAAAACCACCGCCAGCATCCGCGTGCCCTCTCGTTGCGCCGTCGCTACCATGCAAAATCCCGCTTGATTGGTATATCCGGTCTTTAACCCGTCCATTCCGGGAAATTGATGTAACATGCGATTATGGTTGATGAGCCACAGGGTGCCGCCTTTGCCGTTGCGAATACTCCGGTTTTCCCACATCGAGGTATAGTGCAATAGTAGCGGGACGCTAACAGCCTCTCTTCCCAAAATCGCTAAGTCATGGGCGGTACTATAATGGGTGGGTTGGTGAAGACCGTGAGGATTGGCAAAATGAGTGGAGTGCATGCCAAAGAGTTGCGCTTGGTGGTTCATCATTTTGACGAATGCCTCTGGCGACCCTGCGATGTATTCCCCTAAGGCATAGGCCGCATCGTTCGCCGAACCAATAGCAATGGCGATTAACAGTTGATTCACGGTCAGCCGCTCACCAGGCTCCAACCAGATTTGCGACCCGTTGACGCGATAGGCCTCATCCGAGACAGGCACCAGATCATTGAGAGACAATTTCTTTTGTTGAATCTCATGAGTAGCAATATAGAGCGTCATCAATTTGGTCACGCTCGCCATCGGCAACTTTGCATAGGCATTTTTTTCGTATAATACCTGCCCAGACCGACCATCGACCAGTTCTGCCGCCCGAGCCACCACTTTCGGCGGCGGAAATGACTCCGCCTGCACTGGTGTTAGAGCCGCCCAAGGCCACACGAGCGCCCCCAGGAAGAGGGCGCTCGATAACCAACCCACTCGCATACTAATTCCCCCAAGGATGATATTTTGAGGGTAGTATCAGCGAGGCGCGGCTCATTCATGCATCCACAATAATCGTATACCCGGACGGGGATTCGGGTGCTTCGTCACCAAGGGTAATCGCCTTTCTTAGCAGAACAGCGGCATCCTCGGCCTGGGATTGACTACGAGCATAGATCAGGCCAATCTCTTGGCCCGGGGACACTGGGGTTCCTATCGGGGCCATCCAGCGAATGCCCACTCCGAAATCAATGCGGTCCTCTTTGGTTTTTCTTCCCGCTCCTAAGCGCTGAGCCACCGTTCCGACCAGAGCGGTGTCAATACGAGCGATATACCCAGATCGATGCAGCGTCAGCGGATAATGAGGGGCGACCGGAAGCCCCGCCCCAACGGCCGCCACACTCCCGTTTTGGGCCGCAATCCACCGCATAAATTGTTCGTATCCCCGTCCCGAATCCAGCGCATCAATAACTCGTAGTCGTGCCTCATCGGCCGACTCCCGTACGGCCATGGCCACCATTTCCTGCGCTAAAATAATGACTTCATCACGTAACGATTGCGGCCCATCGCCCTTGAGACAAGCAATGGCTTCATTCACTTCCAGAGCGTTGCCGATGGATTCCCCCAAGGGTTGATCCATACTGGTAAGCACGGCATGAACCCGCATCTGGCGCATTTGGCCCATCCTCACCATGAGTCGTGCTAAGGCCTCTGCTCGATCCACCGTTTTCATGAGCGCCCCCGACCCAACCTTCACATCTAGTACCAAGTTCGGAGCCCCTCCCGCCATCTTCTTGGACATGATGGATGAGGCGATAAGCGGGATGCTGTCTACGGTTCCGGTCACATCTCGTAACGCGTACATAATACCGTCGGCAGGAGCCAATTGCGCACTTTGCGCGACTACCGCAACCCCAATCTGCTCGATTTGCCGTGCTAGCGCCGCGGGGCTCAGTTGAACCGTAAACCCAGGGATGCTCTCTAACTTATCAAGCGTTCCTCCAGTATGTCCGAGTCCCCGTCCGGACATCTTCACCATGCTAATGCCAAGCGAGGACACCAGAGGAGCTAATACCAAGGTGGTTTTGTCCCCCACCCCGCCCGTGGAATGCTTATCCACAACGCCGGCGTGGGGCACTTTCTCTGTCCCTATTTCGGCCATGGCTTCCGTTAACGCAAATAACGCCTCCTCTGACATGCCGTTGAGATAGACCGCCATTAACCAGGCTGCCACTTGGTAGTCGGGGATCGTTCCCTCCACAATGCCGGTGACGAAACGACGCATCAAATCTCGCGAACCCGGCAGACGGTCGCGCACCTGCTCAATCGCCTCGATCATTTTTCATCCTCCCTGAGTAGTTGGTTCCAGGGGTGTCCGGCGCCAATGGCTGTCACTTGAAAAAGACCTCCCAAGGTGGCAGCAATGTCTTGCAGCGTCAAGCGAGGCTCTCCCACTACCGGCCTTAGACGCTTTCCCCATGCCAACCATGGTACCCATTCGCGGGTGTGATCGCTCCCGCGATAGGTGGGATCGCACCCATGGTCCGCCGTGATCCACAACTGATCCTCGTCACCCAACGAATCCCATAACGAGGGCAGTGCATCATCGAGTTGTTTAAGCGCCTTCACATAACCTGGGGCGTCGCGTCGATGTCCATAATGCGAGTCAAATTCGACTAAATTGGTAAACACAAAACGGTCAAATCCGGGTGATTGCAGGACCTTCGCCATCTCTTGTAATCCGTCGAGATTACTCTTGGTCGGAATATGGCGATCGAACCCTTTACCGGAAAATATATCACCAATTTTTCCTATCGCCACCGTCTCAATACCGGCGGCCTGCAACTGATCAACCATGGTCGCCCGCGGAGGTACTACGGCATAGTCATGCCGATGCGTTGTCCGCACAAAGTGACCTGGCGCCCCGACAAACGGTCGGGCGATAATCCGGCCCACCAGCTGCGGACCCTGCATAATGGCTCGCGCCGCTTCGCACCAGGCATAGAGCTTTTCCAACGGTACAACCTCTTCGTGACAGGCGATTTGTAGGACGCTGTCTGCCGACGTATAGACAATCGGATACCCGGTTTGAAGATGCTTCGTCCCTAACTCGGCCATAATTTCGGTTCCCGACGCGGCTCGATTACCCAACAAGGGACACCCAAACGCTTCTTCGAGTTGATGGACTATCGCCTCGGGAAAACCATCGGGAAAAGTACGGAAGGGTTCAGTGACCAAAAGGCCCATCATTTCCCAATGGCCCGCCAGCGTATCTTTGCCTCGCGCTGTGGTTCGCACTTTGGCGGCTGCTCCGTTCATGGACCGCTCCCTAGTGCCACTCAACGACAGTAAACGACCCAATCCCATTTCCGCTAAATAGGGCAAATCTTCTCCTCCCACGGCACTCAGAGCATGACCAATGGTATTGGCTCCGAGATCGCCGTACTCTGCCGCGTCCGGAGCCTCACCAATCCCTCCTGAATCAATCACAATCAGACCGACTTGCATGGCCGTTCATCCTCTCTTCGAAGTTAGCTGTATTATGCCCGCGGATGAGCGTTGTCGTAAACAGGTCTCAGACGCGCCCGACTGACATGCGTATAGATTTGGGTTGTCGAAATGTCCTGATGTCCCAGTAACTCCTGAACCGCCCTTAAATCGGCCCCATTCTCTAATAAGTGTGTGGCGAAAGAATGACGAATGGTATGCGGCGAGAGATCACCGCCCAGTCCCGCCATCCGCCCATACTTTTTCAATATTTTCCAAAATCCTTGCCGGGTCAGCGGTGTACCGCGACGGCTCACAAAAAGAAAGTCTCCACTAGCGCGGTTAATAAGAAGCGGGCGGGTGGACTCGACATAGCGTTCAACCCACTCCAGAGCCATGCGTCCCATAGGCACATACCGTTCTTTAGAGCCCTTCCCAATCGAGCGCACTCGGGGTGGACGACTCCACCAATCATTCACGGTGAGATGGCAGAGTTCACTTACTCTCAATCCTGTCGCATACATGACCTCCAGCATGGTACGGTCTCGAATTCCAATCGGCGTGTTGATATCCGGGGTTTCTATGAGGTGAATCACCTGTTCTAAATTGAGCACCCCTGGCAAGCGTCGCTCCGGTCTTGGGGTGTCCAGAGTGGCGGTCGGATTGGACTCGATTAAGGATTCACGTTCAAGGTAACTATAATAGGTTTTGAGCGCTGATAGTCGGCGAGCTCGCGTCGCGGATGAAAGTCCGCGACTCTTGAGTTGATCAAGATACTGCACAATGCGATCGCGGGTGTCTCCCTCTGGGTGACTTTCAGCAAACTCTCTATAGTCTTTAAGATCGCGACCATAAGATATCAGAGTGTTTTTTGACAAACGGCGTTCAAACTCTAAATAATAAAGAAAATCTTGTACGGCTTCGTTCACACTCTCCCCCCCTTTGTCGCAGCTTTCGCCAACACGGCGGAAAACTCCTCTTTTAGTCAACAAGAGATCTCTCCGCAGAGGGAAGAGATCTCGAGGTGAAGAAACGGTCTAATTGAAGATGGTTTCGAGTGCCGTGTAGGTCATACCATGGGACTCAGCGACTGCCTCATACGTGACCCGCCCTTTATAGACATTCAATCCGCGTGCTAACGTGGCATCCCTGTGCATCGCCCCTTCGGCGCCCGCGTTAGCAAGAAGACGGGCATAGGGTAAGGTCACATTGGTAAGTGCCAGCGTCGATGTGCGAGCCACCGCTCCGGGCATATTGGCCACCGCGTAATGAATTACCCCGTGCTTTACGTAGGTGGGATGTGAATGAGTGGTGACCCGGTCAATGGTGGCAATCGATCCGCCCTGATCAATCGCGACGTCGACAATCACCGATGCCTGGGGCATCGTTTTCACCATGTCTTCACTGACCAAGTGCGGTGCCCGAGCTCCGGGAATGAGGACGGCACCCACGAGCAAATCGGCCGTGCTGACAGCCTCTTGAATGTTATATTCGTTAGACATGAGAGTGCGAATTTGGCCATGAAACATATCGTCAAGCTGCCGCAACCGATCGGCATTAATATCCACAATCGTCACATCTGCTCCGAGTCCTAAAGCAATCCGTGCGGCATTGGTTCCCACGATGCCGCCACCCACCACCACCACGCGACCCGGCAACACTCCTGGCACACCACCTAAGAGAATGCCTCGACCGCCGTATGCTTTTTCAAGGAACTGTGCCCCAATTTGCGTGGCCATTCGACCGGCCACTTCACTCATGGGCGTTAAAAGCGGTAACGAATGGTCCGGTTTTTGTACCGTTTCATAGGCTATTCCTGTAATACCCGACTCCACTAACGCTTCGGTTAATTCCCGTTCTGGAGCTAAATGCAAATATGTAAACAGCACTAGGTCTGAGCGAAAATAGCGGTACTCTTCGACGAGCGGCTCCTTCACCTTAATCACCATGTTGGCCGTATTCCACACCTCAGCCGCATCACTGGCAATGCTAGCTCCCGCTGCTTGATACTGCTGATCGCTAAATCCACTGCCGCTTCCAGCGTCCTGTTCCACAATGACTCGATGCCCATCTCGAGTGAGCGCCAACGCACCGGCTGGTGTTAATGCCACTCGATTTTCGTCTGTCTTGATTTCGCGTGGTAAACCTACAATCATGGTTGTCCCATCCTCTCAAAGTTAGCTACCCAACAAGGGAGCGTAATCCTACGATAACGTATTGGTCGAAAAAAGTCCTCAAGTTTTTGTCGCCTCACAGCCGTTTTTGTCGCACGGCCTCTACGATGCATTGAATACCCTGCACCATCCGTAACTCATCCATTGAGGCGTTCTTTTCTGGTCGTGGAACAAAAACGGTACTATACGGCACATGAATAAAGGTCGCGCGAGCAGAAGACGTTTGACACCACTGCAGAACCCGATAATACAAGTAATTACAGAGATAGGTCCCGGCCGAATAGGAAACATACCCTGGGATCTCATGTTCTCTCCAGAGGGCACAGATGGTTTCTACGTCTAGCAATGAGGAAAGGGCCGTGGGTCCCTCCGGCGTGATGGGCTGATTCCGCCATTGAGCACCAGACACATCTGGTATCCCGAAGTCCATTCGATTCAGCGCAATCATCTCCGCGGCCAGCGCTGTTCTCCCGCCGGCCAGTCCCAAACTGATGACTACCTCGGGCTGGTGGGCCTTCAGGAAGGGTGCTAATTGCTGGTCCACACTGTCTACTGAGACTGGAAAGACCTGAACTCGGAGCTCAGGGTCGGCCGCATGAAGAGCCTTGAGCACACTTTCGGTGGGATTATAGGTGTCGTGACCAAAGGGACCGAATCCGGTTATCGCAATCTTCATGATCCACTCTCACGATTGCTAATTGCGCCCCGCAGAACCTCGGGCGTCACGCTCTCATGCCGAGCAATCAGTTGTTCGGCAATTTTTATTCCGTCCCAGACGTTCCAGTTCAAGACCCCCACTACCTGTCCTTTATCCAAGTAATACACCACCCCTTCTTCGTACGTCCGCGTCCAGTCCTCGAAGATGTCAAATTCGGTGCGACAGGCCCCAATGGCTTCATACCCAAAATGGAACAGATCAGAATAATAAAAGGGCATGTGCGTATAGGTTCGGTTGGCCCCGGCCATGTTCATTCCCGCCAGTCGTCCTTGAGTGAGAGCATGATCCTCATGCGGCATCAGTCGCTTTTCACCCGACAAGCGCGCCACGTCACCGGCGGCCCAAATATAGGGATCGTCGGTTTGCAGTTTGTCGTCAACCACGATGCCGTCCCCCTGATTGCTCTCCCAAAGGGTGTCGTTCGGCGCGGTTCCGATTCCAACCACCGCTAAGTCGGCCTCCATCCGGCCTCGGTTCGTTTCCAGTAAGACCCCTTTTGCGGCGCTGAGACTGCTTTTAACAACAGTCTGACTCACTATCTGCACACCCTGCTGCTGATAGTGATGGATAACATGCTTGGCGAGACCCGACGGTAGGAATCCCGCAAACGGATGCTCCTCGGCTACGATCCAGGTGACGTTTTGGTGATGCGATGAGAGGGCGGCGGCCATTTCTGCACCCACAAATCCGCCTCCTACCACCAACACCTCATGCGGCTCCTGAACCTCGGACCAGAGTGCCAGATGTTGCTCTAGGTCTCCCGGATAGTAGAGGTGCTCTTGAGAGCCAGGAAGCCGCTTTACCCGGCCCCCGGTGGCAATGAGGAGATGTTGGTATCCAAAGTCGAAGCCATCTTGGGTGTGCACGGTGCGTAAAGTCCGATCGATGGCCGTAACCCGGGTATTCAACAGAAGACGCACTCCTGGTTGCCGATGCCACTGGTCCAGCCATACCTCTTCCAATCGTTGTGTCTGCCATAGACCTTTAGTTAAAGGAGGACGCTTATAGGGCGGATAGCTTTCTTTACTCACGACCAGAATGGCACCATCTTTGTCATACCTGCGAATGCCTCCAATAGCAGCATCAGCTGCCATCCCCCCACCAATCACCACGTACTGATATTCCGCCATCGCACTATCATCCTTTCAATAGGTCCTAAATCATGGTTGCTTGAACGTCGTACAATCCGTCTACGCGTGCCTCGACCGCATCCCCCGAACGGACCACTCGAGCGCCGGGAGTTCCCGTGCTTAGTATGGCGGTCGCACCCATAGTGCAATCCTGTGACACCCACTCCACTAACGATGCATAGGAGTACACCATGTCTTCGGTATTCCCACGAATGGCAAGCTCTCCATTAATCATTAGGTCGATGTTGCGATGACCGTCAAAGGCGGCCCCCTGCCAGGGCACCATCCAAGGGGACACGACAAAGAATCCATCGTATCCTTTTGCGCGCGTCAGAAAGCGTGGATTCTTCCGCAATACGTCCTCTGCCGTAAAGTCTAATACCGCCATCGCCCCCCATATGGCCTCCCGCCACTGGTGCGCCTTAATATCTTTGGCGCTGTGTGCAAATATGAGGGCCACTTCCGCTTCCACCGTTACCCGCTCAGAGGCAGTCGGCACCGGAATGCGATCCCCGCTGCAAACCAAGGCATTCGTCGGTTTCAAAAAGGTGGCCGGCGCCTCAGGCACACGCTCTCCGAGGTCATGGGCGTGATCCCGGAAGTTGAGGCCAATGCCGAGGATTCGGTCCGGGCGGGAAAGAGGCGCCATAAGAGTCCACTCTGACACCGGACGAGCACGACTCGCATCCCATCCCGCATCCAATACCCGTTGAGCCAGCCTCTCCGTCAGGCCAAAACTGATCAACGACTCAAGATCAGTGGGCCACTCTTCGCCACTCCACTCGTTGATTTCCTGCACCGATACCACGGCATCGCGACAGCGTAGAAGAGCCGTCGAACTTCCGCCATTCCTTGCCCCTGTACCCCAGGCTACAGGACATATCTCCTCGTGGCTCATGAACATTCTCCTTTCGGGGGACCTTATAGGCTACGTTTTTGTCCTCCATCGACCCAAAATGTCGCACCATTCAAATATGACCCCTGGGGCGATAGTACGAATGCCGCCATTCTACCGAACTCTTGAGGCGTACCATACCGCCCGAGGGGAATGTGGGCTTCACTGGCAGCTCGAACGTCTTGCACCGAACGCTTTGAGCGTTGGGCTTCACCGTCATCCAATTGCGCTACTCTCTCGGTGTCAATGCGTCCTGGCACCATCACATTGACGCGAATACGGCGAGGCGCTAATTCGTCCACAAGCGACTTCGCTAAAGCATAAATACTGGCACGGAAGACATTAGAGAGGAGTAAATGAGGAATCGGAACTTGGATGGACGATGAGGTGTTAAACAAGAGTGCCCCTCCATCATTGATTCGGGGCAACAGTCCACGAACGATTTCGACGGGACCCAGCAAGAGTTGCTCAAAGGCTTCATGCCAGTCCTCTAAGAGTAAATTTTGGAGATCGCCGGATTTCGGACCGCCGGTGTTAATAAACACCCCATCCCAAAAAATGTGAGCGCTTCTCTCAAGAAACTGGCGTCGAGAGGCTTCCTGTGCGGTGTTGAGGACAAAGTCTTCCCCGCCCCATCGACTAGTCGTGTAGACCCGTGCCCCCTCGCGACGGAGCTCATCGACGACGGCTCTGCCCAATCCACGGCTTCCACCCGTGACTAAGAAGTTTCGCCCCTTAACCATTAATTCCATAGTGTCTCCCCTTTTCCTAAGTACCCAGTCTAAACGCGGCGAAATCCATAAAAGCGTTCGTCGGGGTCAAAGACTCGGGTAACGCGATCATACAGTCGGCTCAATTCCGCCTGGTCAACGTCCCGAGAAATGGCATCCGCGTCCACCATTTCATACCATCCCTGCGCGGGACTGAAATAAACGGTATGTCCTAAGTGACGTTCGAGCCAAGCCGCTACATCATTGCCGGGATAGATCCAGCCCCTCTCATACGTTCCGTTCGCGATGGCGCCATAAACGTGATGCAAGCGGTCTTTTTCCTGCGCAAGCCAACCATCCACCCCTTCTCCCACCTCCATCGCCACCTGCACACGCTCCTCAATCCAATGTCGTCGCGCTCGGTCAGCCAAGCTGTCTCCAATCAAGAGCTCAACCTGTGGTGAGTGCGGGATACTCTTCAATAGTAGCCCCTCCGGGCGGTTCGGTTCCTGTAACAGCCGGTTGACAATCTCTAGCGCTCGTGCGATAGATAACGGTTCCGTTCGCGCGATACCCCATCGTTCTCGCAGAGGTCGCACCTTGAGCGTGAGTCGCGTGATGATTCCGATACTGCCGCAAGATCCTACCAGCAGCTTTGCCAGGTCGTAGCCCGCCACGTTTTTCATGGTTTTTCGTCCAAATCGCAGGGTTCGTCCTAGGCCGTCAACCCACTGAGCCGCTAGGACCACATCGCGCCATCCCCGGCCGGAACTGTCACGCCAGTACAGTGCATTACTGGCCAACAGTCCCCCCATGGTATCATCCATAAACGGCTCAACACCGGCTAGTTCGAGCCCTTCTTGAGCCAATAGACGAGATAAGCTGGCCGCAGACATCCCACTTTGTACCTCAACAGAGAGGTTTTCAATATCGAGGTCGACCAGTTTATTCATGGAACGCATATGCACGATGGTGCGCCGGCCTTGGCTTTGACTCCGTCTACCCTGGCCCTGAAGGTCCAGCCGTTCATCGGCCTCACGCGCCCACAGCACTGTTGACACCACCTCACCGAGGCTCTCCGGCGATAGGAATCGTTCCCGGCCGGCCGCATTGTGCTCGGCATGGTGTGGAATCCAGAGCGCTTTAAACGGATTTAAAAGATTTTCCGGATCCCATGCGCCTTTCAGGTCATTCATGACCTGTAACTCGTCGGGACTATACATGAGGGGAAGATGCTCAGCTTTATCGATACCAATGCCGTGTTCCCCAGTAATCGCTCCGCCCATTTCTACACAGGCCTCCAAGATGGCACGGTCGGCCGCTCTCAACCGTGCGACTTGGTCAGAGTCATTGGGATCGTAAGGAATCGTAGGATGGAGATTACCATCTCCCGCATGAGCGGCTGTAACGATGAGCACCTGATGCTGCTTTCCAATTGCCAGGACTCGGTCCATCATTTCTGCTAATTTGGGGCGCGGAACGGTGACATCTTGAACCCATAGGTGTGGTGCTAAGCGCGCCGAGGCACCATAATGCGCTCGCCGTCCTCGCCATAACGCTTCTGATTCCGCTGCCGTCTTAGCTTCTTGAACCCGCAGCGCCCCCCCATCGCGCATCACACGAGCAGTCAAATCCACTTGATGCCGCACCTCATCCGCCGTTCCATCAAACTCCACCAGCAATACGGCGCCCGCTTCAGTCGGATACCCTGCGTGCACGTAGTCTTCAACAATGCGAAGAGATTCCTTGTCCATCAGTTCCAATGTAGCGGGATTCAGACGCGCCGCAACGATGGCACTGACCGCGCGTAAGGCACTCTCCACGGTAGGAAAACTTATCAGCACGGTTTTAATCTCCTGGGGTAGGGGTTGAATCGCTAACGTGGCGCCTGTCACCAGCGCCAGCGTACCCTCAGACCCTATAATGAGGCTGGACAGGTCTAGGCCCCGGCTTGTGTCACCAACTCGCGGCAGACGCACCCGGGAACCGTCTGCCATCACCAGGTCTAACGCCAGTACATGATGTGTCGTCACCCCATATTTGACGCAGTGAGGCCCTCCTGAGTTTTCGGCGATGTTTCCCCCTAACGTTGAAATACGATGACTTGAGGGATCGGGAGCATAAAAAAACCCCACCCTCTGTAGGGCTCCCTGCAAGTCGGCATTAATTACGCCTGGTTGCACCGTGACCATCCGTTGGGTCACATTCACGTGCTCAATACGATTCATGCGCACAAAGGACACCACCACTCCCCCCACAAGCGGTGTAGTCCCGCCGCTAAGATTGCTCGACGCCCCCCGTCCAATGATGGGTGCATGGAAGGTATTAGCAATACGGACCACCGTTTGGACGTCTTCAACGGAACTAGGCAATACCACCACGTCAGGAAAGTGACGCTCGCCTGTGGCATCATAGCTATATGCTAAGAGCTGATCTTGATCAGTAATCACAGCCTGAGAGCCTAACTCCTCTTGAAGTGCTAATCCCAAGACCCGTCGTTGGTCATCTGTCATCCGCGGATAGTGCGACACTAATGCAGAGCGATCCATGGTTTTGGATAATCGATAGGTCGGCATACCTCAACTCCTCCACTAGACATTGGCATTCCAGAAATTTAGAATTTGTCCTAGCGTTTCCCCACTAGACGTTACCAGCGACCTCGCAGATCTCATGGCCGTTTCGACCGCCATGGGAGCACGCGTTATCGGTAACGCAAACGTCATTCCGAGTCGATAAAATTCCGTAAGATCGTCAGGCACTTCTGCTGCTACCACCACCGTGGGAGTGGAAGCGCCACGCGCCATACATAGTACGGTGGGAACCACCTTGCCTTCGAGCGACTGCGTGTCCAGTCGCCCTTCGCCGGTCAGCACTAAATCAGCCTCTTCGATGCCTGCTTTAAGCCCGATATGACGCGCAACAAATTGTGCTCCGGAAACCAATTCGCCTCCCATAAGGTGCAGAGCAAATCCGATCCCACCTGCCGCTCCAGCACCCCGCACCTTTTTGGACGTTGGAGCAATTTTCGACGCCCAATGGGATAGGGCATGGTCTCCCCAAACACACTCTTCTCGAGTAAGCCCCTTTTGGGGACCAAATTGATACATTGCCCCACGCGGTCCGGTAAGAGGAGCCATGACATCCACCAGACCGATCACTTTCTTGGCCAGTTTCGGTACCTGCGCTGTAGTAATCTGAAGCCAGTTCTTGACGTCATCGTCCAGTCGTTCCCGGTTTGTCCCGCGAAACTCTGCACCCAAAGCCGCTAGGAACCCGATCCCTCCGTCTGAACAGCCGCTTCCGCCTAGGCCTAACCAGACCTCATCCACTTCAGGATCACTGAGACAGGCCTGAAGCAACTGCCCTGTTCCCCAACTGGTAGTTCTCAGTGCGCTCCCTAGTCGGGATTCGGGGGGACAAAACGGGGAACTCTGGGCCGCCTCGGTGATAGCGACCCGTCCACGTTTCCAGTAGCATGCGGGCCGGGCACGACCATACGCATCCACGACTTCAATCTCTCGTACCTCGGCTCCCGTTCCAGCCAGTAGCTCAGCGGTCCCTTCACCGCCATCCGCCATCAGGCAGCGATCGAACTGCAACGCGCCGCGATAGCGGCGGCAGATGCCTTCTTGCAGAGCATCGGCCACTTCAGTTTGCGACAATGAGCCCTTAAAGGCGTCTGGAGCGAGTACAATACGCATGGCCTAGCTCATATCAGCCAATGGCAAGTCGAGAGGAGCCCATTCGATCAGGCGAAGGCTTCGCGCACCAGAGCGTACCACCGGGTCGCTTTCAGCCAATTGCCGCGCTTCCTCTGCGGTCTCGACCTCATAAATCACCAGTCCGCCATGGCCATCTGTAAATGGTCCCGCCATCCGCACTTTATGGGCCCGATACAGATCACTGATGTACTGCAGGTGTGCCGGGCGGATCTCTCGATTGAGGGTGGCATCTTCAATTGTTAATAAGGCGATATAGGTCATAACAATTCCTCATCTCAACTTAGTCATGGTAATAACGGTGTGATCTAGTGCGTCTATTAACTGAATTTCGCGTTCCAGTCAGAAATTCCTGCCAGGCATCTCTCGACCATACGTACTACAATCGAGTAAAATTTTATGCAGCGAACCCTCAGGAGGATTTATGCTATCGCTACGCCATGTGACCGTACAGTATCCATCCACTTTCCGTCCTGCGCTCCAGAACATTAGCATCACTGCGAGTCAGTCCTTTAGCATTCTCGGACCAAGTGGGTCAGGTAAAAGTTCTCTTCTCAAAGCGATGATGGGGCTAGTGCCATTTGAAGGAGATATCCTATGGGACAACACGCACTTAGGCGGAGATCCCATGACCGCTCGCCGGGGTATTTCCTATATGCCGCAAGAAAACTCTTTGCCCCAAGATCTTACCGTCGGCGAATTCCTCACAGAGCTTCTGGAGATGAATGGCACAACAGTGCGTATGGAGCGCAGCTCCAGCCTTCACGCTATTTTATCATTGGTGCACTTGGATCACTCGGTGCATCAGCGCCTGCGGTGGCTGTCTGGTGGGATGAAGAGGCGTGCTGTGTTAGCCGCGGCTCTCACCCGGAGGACGCCGTGGCTGTTCTTGGACGAGCCGACTCAGGGACTGGATCCAGACGAACAAGCGTACGTGCGGGCGTTAATCGGCGACTTGGCGCGCGAACGATTAGTGGTCCTCTCCACCCAAGAAGCGGACGATGCCAGTGCAATCCCTGAGCGAGTGGTGGTCTTATCCGCAGGCCACCTCGTAATTGACACCAGTCTGGAACAAATTCAAGCGGCCGCCCGTGGCCATGTCAGACGCGTCTTTACTACGGTTGATGACCTTATCGACACTCCGTTCTGGATACCCGATCCGACTCACCAAGCCATTAAATGTCTTACCCGTGAGACCATTGAGCCGGACCACCCCGAATATGTTCAACCGAGCGCCTATGAAGGCTATTTGTGGCTTCTCAGGGAGACTGAGTGATGAGTAAGGAAATTTTGCAGGTAAGCCATTTAGGGCATCGCACGGGGGCCCGCTGGCTGACCCACGATACACACTTTACACTCAAAGAAGGATTCACTGCCCTCATCGGGCCGAATGGTGCCGGTAAAAGTTCTCTCTTACGCACCATGACGGGGATCTTGTCTCAAGACACCGGCACGCTGACTTGGGTCGATCGGCCAAAGGGGGATCCCCCGGGGCGTCTGGCCTATATTCCCCAGTTCCCGGGCGTGTATCACAATTTAACCGTCCGTGAGCAACTGCAACGCATCAGAATGTGGAGCCAGTATCGGAATCATCAAGATACGGCCGACATTGACGCCATGATGCAGCTCTGGAACCTGACGGACGTAGCGGACACGGTCGGACTACGGTTGCAGGGCTCGCAAGGACGCCGATTAGCCCTCGCCTCCGCCTGGTTACAACATGTAGACGCGGTTCTCTTGGACGAGCCGACCGCCGACCTTGACCCCCTCGAACGCCTCCGTTTTTGGCAGCAACTCTTTATCACACGCCGATACTCGGATGGTCCTCGGGCCTATCTAGTCACCACTCACCGCTTAGACGAGGTCGAGCAGTACTGTGAAAATCTCCTCTTTCTTTCCGACGGTGAGGTGCTGTACCAAGGTGCAGTGAAGGAGTTCGTTCGGCGAGCTGAGACGCATACGTTTTATGCTCCCCATGCCGGTTTGACTCATGTGCACTATACCGGGCAGCGCGATCCCTTGGGCTATTATGTGATCGCAGCGGCCACTGCGACCTATCCTCGGCGAATGCCGGAGTTACTCGACGCCTATCTTGTTACGGTCAGACAATGGGGGAGAAAACCGTGAAGAACGTCACTTGGGTCATTGCGCGTCACACCTGGCGGATGGCTTGGCGGGAGTCCTTGACCCGCTTGGAAGCATTCCTGCTAGCGATTTTGGTCACCTTGGCGGCAATCGCGGCCATTGGTTCTCCGAGTGCTGGCGATGGTGCCATAGAAATGTATGCGGTCGCCTATGCGGTGATCCCATTCGCACTGGTGCTAGTGATTGGACAACTGGGAAGACATCCCCAACTCGAGGCGGCGTGGTGGTCGCGACCCATAAGCCAGGCACAAGTGACCATCGGTCGGGCTTGGGGATATTTCATGGTCGGCGCGGCCCTCGTGGGTCTACTAACCACCTGGGGCTACCTATGTATGACGCTTATTGCGGGACTGTCACTCGGTTCTGGGGCAGTTTGGACGGCATTGTGGGCGGTCTTTACGCTCCCCTCGCTGCTCTTTGTGATTGGCGTCGGTCTCGCGTTGCAAAATACCGTCGGGCCTTCGCGCTATTTTGCTCCTGCGATCTTAGGGTCGTTAGCTACCGCATTTGCAGAATACAAGGTTGGCATGTTTTACGACTTTTTCCCCCACTTGCCATTTTTTAATCCTTTTCCGGGTCTCTTAGCCTTAGGATTAGCGCTTGCACCGAGTCTTTTGCAAAGACCTGAGATTAGTGGCTGGCTCTGGTTCAATCGGCTCATCTGGGCGCTGATCGGCGTGGGTCTCGTGATGTACGCCGCGCAGAAAAAAGGCGGGTTCTATGTTCTCAGTCGGACCAGGTACTACCGCTCCCTAGGAATCTTTCTGTTGATTCTGGCATTCATCGGGGGCGGTGCGCTCGCCTCCAAAGCGTCTCAGATCGCACCGATACCCACAAACGATGGGAGGCCCTCTGCCCTCAGCCCCGCTTGCACTGAAGGCCCCATTGACATGACCGTCAATGCCCAAAGCGGAGATATGGTGCTCCATTTTACATGCCAAGTGCGCCCCGGATCCAAGCTGATTCGCCTAAGCATGAACGCCGGCCTTAGAGCGACGGCCAGAGAGAAGGGAAGAGGCTCCCTGGTCATGTCCGCATCTCGTATGGATGGGTCCACGGCACAGCGCGATTGGACTGTAGCGGTACATCCTGGGGTGGTTCGGTTCCGCATCCAAGGGGTCATGCTCCCGCATCCCACTACCCTACCCTATCCACCATTTGTCGTAGGCCACGTCTATGCCAGTTTTTTTGCTGGTGGCGGCCGAGTCTATTTGGCCGGACTCGGTCGGGGATTCCCGTCGCTTATATCGCCGCGGGCGATAGTTCACTTATCCCTCAAGAAGCTAAACCCCTCTTGGCCCCTTATCACCAATGCCGATTGGAAGGATCCACAGCATGTGTATCAGGGCCGCGGGAGGACCTTGATACTAGACACGGGACCGCTCTCCCTAGAAAATACCTCCCAGGTGCAATTTTGGTATAGGGCCGGTGAACCTCGGGCCGACCTCACACCGTTTATGCCATTTATCCACGCGGCCCACCGTGTGGCGAAGGTGTTGTCACTCGTGCATCAAATTCAGTTTCTTCCCTCTCCGGTCACGACCACCACCGAGTGGCATGGCTCCCTCATTGTGTATAGCGACATTCATCCTTATACACGCTCAGGACCTCCGATACGAGGCTTCTCACCCCTTCCGGTGTTAGACATCGCACAATCTATATGGACGGGCTCTTCGTCGTCCACGGACGCGGTGAGAGGAGCACTTCTCACCAGCTTAGTGGCAAGCGCTCTACCCCAGAGAAAAATCCTCCTTCAAGCCATTTCACGACAAGACGTGAACGGTCTTCACCTGCGACCCAGTCTGTCACGAAACATCCTGCACGAATGGCGAATCCTTCAATTGAAACCCTATCCAGAGCAAACCGCTTATCTCACACAAGAGTTTCGACACATTCAAGGGAGGTCATAATATGAAGTCCTGGGTACGACGAGCTTTTTATGAGCTAAAAATTCTTCCCTGGGGGAGTTATCTTTTGGTTCTGGTGGCCTTCTTGTTGCTGGTTCTGACCCATGGAGTCTTAGAGGAGGCGGTGAAGTGGCGTAAACATTATATTGAAAACATGGAATCGTTTTTCCCCTTGGCCATCGCACTTATCACGGCGCCACTCATTGTGATTGACGCTGACCAGGGCATGATTGAGCAAATTGTCGACCTTCCCTACATTCGTATGTTGCATCTCCGACTCACCGCGGTCTGGACAGCTTACTGGTCTATTAGCTTGGTGGGAGTGGAAATATTAAATCTCATCTGGGGACCGGTACATCTTTGGGAAGGCCTCTTGGCAGCGGTAGGACCCGCACTTTTTTTGACAGGACTCGGATTATGGGGAACACTGTATTCGGGGCGTGTGGCTGTGGGCTACCTGCTCGCATTGGGACTCCCGACCGCAGACCTGATTTTGAGAATTATCGGCGTATTTACAGCCCTTCCATGGTTTCAACTGCTAGATACGTTTGCCTATCGATGGAACATAGCTGCCATGCCATGGTGGATCGTAAAGATTGTTATGGCCGTCATAGGCCTCATGATGATTGAACTTTCCATCCGCAAGAGTCGGCGCCACCTAGCGCATTGGTTGTGATTGCCATCAATAGCAGATGATCCGCCCGTCGGGTGGTGACGTAGAATCTCAGGCCGCTCTCGTGATGCTACGTCCACCCGAAGAGGTCCCGCCATCATTTTTGTGCCAACACGGCTTGTCGTCTGCAGTCCCCATGACGTTATCCACCTGACTGGTCGACCATCCACCGCCCGGTATCAGCATTCATCACCATAATCCAGACTCTAAACGGCTCTCGCTTTCCTTTCCTACGCACGATCTCCCCGTCGCGGAAGGTTAACAGCCATGCCAAAACGGGATGCGACGTGCCCCACAATACCAGTTCGATGTGTGGCGCACGAGGATCTTGAACCTCGATGCCGTGATGCATACCGGCGCTTCGAAAGCGCGCCTCCACGGCGGAAAACGCCGTTTCTACCGACGACGCTTGTACCGGTCTATAGCGTAGCGATGGGCGATGGTCATGACCCGTCACTTCATGCACCACGACCGCCGCCACAACCACCACTGAAGCGAGAATGGCCCACCCTAACCGCTGACGGTCCCTCATCGTGAACGTCTCTCTTCTGTCAATTAGACCTCCTCCAAACGTACCACCATTCGCCCTGTGACCGCTGGCTTCGCTCCACTTACACCAAGAGACACCTCGATGTCCAGTCTGGGGAGGTGTACCTCGCGAATACGGCCCTGAATTTCTAAGCTCTCCCCCGGCTGTACCATTTGCCGAAAGCGCACTTGACATCGTTCTAGAAAGGCCGTCGCGGGCAGAGCATCCATAATATATTGTGCGACCAGCCCCATATTGAGCATTCCGTGCACGATTACGCCCGGAAGCCCCAGGGCCTTCGCAAAGCTGTCATCGTAATGGATCGGGTTATAGTCATCCGATGCGCCCGCATAACGCACCAACTGCTCGCGAGACACCTGCAATCGAAAAGGTCCCAACTGATCACCGGTCTGCATGGGCTACCTCCTCTGTCACCACGACCACTGCCGTGGATCGAAAGATCACGTGCAGATCCTGATTCGTGGCCTCCGCCGCCACTGAAATAATGGTCATACGACCCATTTTGGCTTGCCGACTTTTGACGTCTTGTGCCCAGCCGACCACCGTTAGGCTATCGCCTACGCAGATGCAACTTTCCCATTCAAAGGCTTGCTCTCCATGCAGAACCCCTGCCTCGGGAAGCGTCACTCCCGGAATGTGCCACGGCAAGAGGGTCACAGCATAGGTGGGTGGAGCCACTAAATCGCGATGGCCATGAGCTATGGCATATGCGCGATCGTGATGAATCCGATTGGTGGCCCCGAGCGCTCTGACAAACCGAGCGACGGCCCCTAGTTCAATGGTTTTTTGGATGGGCTCACTGCGGTGTCCAATGAGCTCCGCATCTATCTTCAGCATCGAGTGCTATTCCTCTCATTCATAGGTGTTTTCCACTGTATTCGCCCTAAAGAGCTCGAAATCCTTCATCAGATTGCTCTGCAGCTCTTGAGGGTGGTGAGAATCACGGCCGGCTATGCGTATAATTTTCACTGAGAAAATACTGCATTGCCTGTTGCAATGGGCAATTTACCTGTAAGGAGGTCCTCTATGTCAACGCATGCTCAAGATAGCTCCAACGCCAACCTTGCAAAAGAGCGGTGGCATCGTAAAACACGTTTAGCGGCGACATTTCGCATCTTTGCTCGATTTGGTTATGACGAAGGGGTGGCCGGTCACGTCACCGCGCGCGACCCTATCGAGACAGATACCTTTTGGGTGAACCCCTTCGGCCGCCACTTTGGCACCATCCGCGCATCAGACCTGATTAGGGTCAATCATCATGGCGTCGTCGTAGAAGGACAGGGCCTTTTAAACCAGGCGGCTTTTGCTATTCATTCGGCCGTCCATCGAGCTCGACCTGACGCACTGGCCGCAGCTCATACCCATTCCATGTACGGGAAGACCTGGTCCACGTTGGGTCGCCGATTGGATCCGATTTCGCAAGATAGCTGCGCCTTTTATGAAGACCATGGACTGTTGGACCACTATAGCGGAGTCGTGTTAGATGCCGAAGAGGGTCAACGCATCACCCAGGCATTAGGGCACACCAAAGGTCTTATCCTCCGCAATCATGGTCTTCTTACAGTCGGTCACACGGTCGAAGAGACCGCTTGGTGGTTCATCGCCATGGACCGCTCCTGTCACTCGCAGTTATTGGCTGAATCGGCTGGCACACCGATCATGATTGAGCCGCATTATGCCCAACTGACCCACGATCAAGTGGGGACGCCCCTCGCGGGGTGGTTTTCGTTTCAACCGCTATGGGAATACATCATCCATAAGGAACCTGATCTCATTGACTAAACGCCGACCACTAGCAGCGAGGCGGAGACGACGATAATGGCAATAATGAACCAGCGAAACACGGTGGGCGAAAATCGACGGTTCAGCTTCTGCCCCCAATAGCTCCCTAAAAGAATTGCCGGCACGGATGGAAGCGCCAATATCCATCCGTGCCAAGTGAGTAGGCCAAGATGGGTGAACAATATTAATTTGAGTCCAGTCATACTCACCATGATGGCATTTAACGTACCTACAAAGACGGTCGGCGAAAGCTCTTGACCCATGAGAGCCATGGAGACCACAGTCCCGCCGATGTTGGTGAGTGAACTGGCGATTCCGGCGAGAAGTGTCACCGGAACCGCGGACCACAGCGGGAAAGCGCGTCCAGCTCGTCTGACCACCAACCGATACACTTCTTGTGTCGCAAAAATGAGGGCAATGCCGGCCATCACCCATCGAATCACCAACGGCGACTCGCCTTGGAGCATGAATGCCCCAATCAGAATTCCCAACAACACCCCCGGTATCATCCATAGATACGCTCGCCCGGAAATCTGATGTCGATAGCGCAGAAAATTCACCAATGAGCTGGCAAAGAACATCGGAGTACTTAAGGCCACCACAGTACGCGCTGGGAACCATAGAGCTAAAACCGGCATCACCAATAAGCCGCCACCGATACCGACGGCCGCACTACTGAGTGAAGCCACAAATCCGCCTACCACTAAGGCGACAATCCATGCGCCGTGCATTGTGTCTGAACCCTCTTCTGTCGAGCTATTTTTTGGACGTTAGCTGGCGCAATAAATCCCATTCATCAGGAGATACCCTCTCTAGACCGTTAAACATCCCCGCACCTTTTAGCCACTCGCCTCCATCAATGGTGACCACCTCGCCATTAATGTACTCTGCTGCATCAGAAATGAGATAGGCTGCTAGGGTGGTCAACTCTTCCGGTTTGCCCACGCGACGACTGGGCACCCGATTAATGGCCTCCTCAGCCAACCCTTCGGTCGGCATGAGGCGGGACCAGGCCCCTTCGGTAGGAAACGGGCCTGGTGCGATCGCTACTTGCCGAATGTGATGAGATGCCCACTCCACCGCCAAGGACCGCGTTAACGCCAACACCCCGGCCTTGGCTACTGCCGATGGCACCACATAGCCCGAGCCTGTCCATGCATAAGTGGTCACAATATTCAGCACCGTTCCCGGGCGCCCAGCCTCAATCCAGCGTTTCCCCGCCGCGAGGGTACAATAAAAGGTACCATGGAGCACAATGTTGATCACCGCATCTACTGCCCGAGGGGAAAGCCGTTCCGTGGGGCTAATAAAGTTTCCGGCCGCATTATTGACCAAAACATCCAGATAGCCATAATGCGCGATGACAGCATCCATGACCTGGTCTACGGCCGTGGCATCGCGAATGTCGAGAACGTGCGTATAGGTCGCAATGCCCTCGTGATGAAACTCTTGGGCGGTCTTTTCCAATACTTCCTGCCGTCGCCCGACGATCGCAAGTTTAGCACCGAGGCGTCCAAAAGCTAACGCCATTTCCTTTCCTAAGCCGGTTCCTCCCCCGGTCACCAAAATCACTCGATCCCTTAATAAATCTTCCCTGAATATGCTCATTGCCCATCACCCTCCACCACGATAAACCGATTTTTCTCCTCTGTGATAATCCCTTGCTCTACGAGTAGTTGCAGGTGACCACGCATCATCCACTGTCCAATCACCATCTTGTCGGGCGAGAGAGTATCTTTATAGATCGTTTCTGCCAGTTCCTCTACCGTAAGAGCACGCCTGGCCAAGAGCGTTACGATCTCGTCGCTTCGCTCCAACCGATGGCGAAGATAATGGTCCAGATATGCGTTCGGACTTTTGATGATATCGCCGTGACCCGGGCCGATGAGGTCGGCGGCATAACTTTTCAGCTTACCGATCGTCTCTAAATAGGTGCCAAGATGACCGTCAGGCGGTGCAACGACGACCGTACTGTTTCCTAGAACATTATCCCCTGCGAGAAGGGTCTTATTTGAGGGGATCCAAAAATTACATTGCCCAGGGGTATGACCGGGTGCCATCACCACCTGCACTTCGATGCGGCCTACGAGAACCGATGACGCGTCATAGCACAGCCAATCATCCTGTGATGTATTGAGGAGCGCCCGATCCCGCGGATGAAGGTACAAAGGACAGTGAAAGAAATTCTTCGCCCACACACCCCCACCGGTGTGATCAGAATGATAATGAGTTGCATAGACTGCCTCGACCACGGGCCTTCCTAATGTTCGCCAATCCTGTTCTAACACCGATAACCCGGGCTCCGTACCATCTCCGGTATCCACTAAAAGGGCCTGTCCCTCGGAAACAATCCAATAGCACTGCGTTCCTTGATACGGCGGCAGTGTCTGCGAGGGCACGAACGACTGATAGATATCCGCAGCAATCCTTTGCATGCTCATCCTCCGCAACGTTTGGTGGTTTCCCTCATGGTACTGGATTTGTGGTCTCAACGCACGCTGGGAGATGATAAATGGCCGGCAGAGGGACTGCCGGCCATTTATCATCGCGGACATTTATACTCACACCATGGTGAGACCGCCAGACACCGATAACACTTGACCGGTGATGTGCGACGCGCTTTCACCGGCTAAAAACAAGACACTGGCGGCAATCTCATCCGGCTCGGCAATACGCTTCATGGGAATACGCCGAATCATTTTTTCTATCAGTTTTTCCGCGTCACCATCTTCAGTATTAGTTTCGAGGATGCGTGTCCGCGTCGGCCCCGGCGCCACGGCATTCACCCGAATATTATCGCGAGCGACCTCTTGGGCAATCGACTTGGTAAACGCAATGACACCGCCCTTCGCACCCGCGTATACGGCTTCTCCACCCATACCGACCCGTCCCGCATCCGAGACCACGTTCACAATGCTCCCGCACTTCTTAAGTTGCATGTCAGGCAGGACCAGTTGCGTCAGATACACGACACCCCAAAAATTCGTATCAACTACCCTGTGCCAATAGTCTTCGCGTTCATCAATGAACCGCGATGTTAGGGTGTAGCCGGCATTATTAATTAACACGTCCACCGGGCCGATCTTATTTACCAGACGGGCATAACCCTGGCGTACTTGATCGCTGCGACCTATGTCTAGGGAATCGCTATAGGCGAGATGCGTAAGATTCGCCTCGTCCAGACTTTCTCGATTAAAAGCCCAAATCGCAACGTTGGCCTCTTGTTCTAGAGCCTGAGCAGCAATGGCACGGCCTATCCCGCGGGCACCACCCGTGACCAGTACAGTCTTCCCACGAAGTGTCACGATGTCATCGCCCTAACTTTCCCATACGAGGATAGGTCGCATGCAAGGTTTGCCGTTCGCGTTCATAAATATTGACAAACTTCTCGGCCGCCATGGAACCCGACATTAGTTCTAGTTTACGCACTTCCAACGGATCCGCGTCCCGAATGATGCGAATGTCCTCTTCCGACGGCGCAGCGGTAGTGAGAATTTCATCAGGATATCCTAAGGAAAATCCGGTCTTCTCTTGGACCTCCTCAAGCGTCACGCCGGGATGAAGGCTTTTAATGCGCATCCGCCCGTCCGGCTCAGTGAAGTCGAATACCCCTAAATCCGTGACCAAGAGAGTCGGAGCTCCGTGCTGTTCGAGACCGTAACGACTCACCCCGTTGCCGGCACCACTACGAAAGTCGACATTCTCCACCACCGAGCGCGCTGAATGACTTAAGATAGACTAGTAGGTCTCTGATAAATGCGAGGTGTCTTCGGGAATCCCGCGCGATCCGACCAAAGCCACCTTCGGGGCATGCCAATCGCCGATACAGGTAATATTGGTGTTTCCCCATTGATCTATTTGAGACGGGTTGATCCAGATGCGAAAATGATCGGTAAAAATCGCATCAAAAATATCCTCCATCGTCAATGGAATGCCTTGCTGCACGTCAGTCAAAAACTGTCCCAACGTGAGTGTGGGCATCGGCGTGACATCCATCCCCGATTCAGGCGTGGACAGCACCGCTAAATCGGGGGCATAACGACGTTTAGCTAAGTGGGCCGATAGTGCGCCAAATGCCGTGACCGAACTCACTAGCACCTCTCCGGTGAACTGACGCGCCATGGTGGTAATAATCATCTCGTCAATACTATAATCTGCCACTAATGGCATAACTCTTCCCTCCCTAGACGAATGCCGCGACCTGATTCATTCGGTCCGCCTTAGACTTTTAGACGTGATACGAGTCCTTCGGCGCCCCCGTGATTGTCTAAATACTGGCGATGACTCACCTCGACAAATTCTTTCTCGTAATCGTTCCATCCTTCTTCTGATTGTGCGGCCTTGAGATAATCCTGGAGATGGCGAAGATCGGTGCGATAATCTGGTGCACACCCCGTCGGATGAGCTCCCCAAGGCACTTCCACCACCCCTTTTGAATAGACCCGCAGGATTTGCACATCACGGCCAAATCGTTGTAACTCCTCAGACGAGAGAATGCGTTCACAAGACATGTAGGTCTCTTTGGCCGCCTTGGCGCACAATACATCAACATGCCCGTCGCCCAAAATCACACCATTCCCTTGGATGTCAGCATAATTGACATGGATAAGCGCGACGTCAGGATATAGCGCGGGAATGGCCACTAATGGCTGATCGGTAAAGGGATCCTGAATTTCTTTGAAAGCCGGGTTCACCCGAATCACATCGGTGCCCAAGGTGGCGTGGGTGGGCATAAACGGGACCCGTTTGATACGCGCATCCAATCCGGCCATCACGGTGTACTCCGTCCATTCTTGAAAACGAATGGATTGGGTTTGTCTGGCTCGTCGAAAGTGCGGAGCCAAGCCTAGCACTTCAAATCCTACAAACGCATAGATGACTTCCGACACCGTACCAGTACCTATAAGCAAGTCGACATCGGGTCCTCCCACATCCACAATAAGCTTCAGATCCCGTCTATCGCTACGCGCTAGCGCTCTGACCAGCGCCATCGGTTTGCGTGAGATGGACGATCCTCCAATGGCGATCGTGCCCCCATTGGGCACACGGCTAATCACATCCTCGACGGTCATCCGTTTATCCATTCGACTTCCCTCATTTCTTGATTATGATGTAAGTCCCTTCCCTAGCCACTCACCGCCGTCAATCACCAAGATCTCTCCATTGACGAAGTCAGCAAAAGGCGATAGTAGGTAACTCGCCGCGTGGCCCATTTCCTCGACCTGCCCGAATCGTCCGACCGGAATTTTCCCTCGCAGACGCTTCTCTTCGCTGGGATCCGCCCATAACGGGCGCGCCCCTTCGGTATCGGTTGGACCAGGACAGATAGCGTTCACCCGAATCCCATAGTGTGCCCACTCCACCGCCAGCGTACGGGTGATCGCAACGACCCCAGCCTTCGCGGCAACAGAGTGAACTGTCCCCGGACCACCAGTCCACGCATAACTTGCCACAATGGAGAGAATGCGACCACCGCGACCCCCCTCGATCATTTTCAATCCCGCTGCCCGCGTGCAATAGAAGGTGCCGTTTAGCACAGTATTCACCACCGCATTCCATCCATTCACAGATAGTTTCTCGCTATCCACAATAAAGTTTCCAGCCGCGGAATTGACCAACATGTCGAGTCTTCCGGTGCGTTCCACCGCAAAGTCCATCAGTGCATCGACTTGTCCAGCATCACGAATATCTACCGGGAATACTAAACCGGTTGCCCCTTCGCGGCTTATGGTCTCAAGGCCAGCTTCTAACTTTTCCGTTTTGCGCCCCGCCAAAATGACAGTCGCCCCGAGTCGAGCGAGTTCCTGCGCAATTCCAAGTCCAATCCCACTGCCACCGCCAGTAATGACCGCCGTTTGGCCCTCCAGCGTTCCTTGTGGTAACATCGTCGCCAATGAAATTCCTCCTTGATTCCTCGCCATTCAATCCTATGTTTTGCAGATCAATGGCCCTCAAATTGTGGTGAACGCTTATGTAAGAATGCATCAACTGCTTCCTGGTGATCACTGGTGCGAGCCAATGTGGCTTGTACGTCACGCTCCAACCGGACGGCTTCCAGTAATGAACAATGCGACGTCGCGTCAAACAATTTTCGAATTTCTGTGTAGGCTCTGGTCGGGCCTTGGGCAAGCTTCGTGACGAGCTCCTGCAGTCGCTCTTCTAGCTCTTCCGGACCATTTGCGACATCAGTCGCAAGACCATACTCCACCATGTTCCGGGCGCGAATCGGTTCACCCAATAAGCAGACCGAGATGGCCCGAGCATATCCAATAGCTCGGGACAGGAGAAAGGTGGTTCCCGTGTCCGGTGCCAACGCCACATTCACAAATCCCGGTACCAGTTGCGCACGCTCAGAAATTATTCGAAAGTCCGTGGCCAGCGCTAATGCCATGCCTCCACCGACGGCCGCACCTTGCAATACGCTCACCGTGGGTTTTTGCAGGTTACGCAACGCTAGCACGAGCGGTATGTACTCTTCTTCGACCAAGGTTCCCAGTTCAGGTCCATGCTCATCATAATACTGTTGCATCTCTTTGAGATCTTGTCCCACAGAAAACGCCCGACCCTGGCCACGCAACACCACAACGCGAACTGAATCACTCTGATTCGCAATTTCCAATGCGTCTAACAACTCGGCGCGCATCGTCGCCGTCAGTGCATTCAAGGACTCAGCACGATTAAATTCAATCGTACCTACACTATCATGCAGTGTGTAGCGTATCTCTTTATATGTCATGGTGGACCTCCTTGCACGGTTACTCAGCCCGCCGAACGAGCTCAGTGCTACACATCATATTCGCTAACCAAGACGGGATTCCCTTCTCTAATACGCCTAGCCTGAAGGAGAAAGTCCACCTAGGGGTGACGAACCGCCTATCTTTTTCATCCTAACAAATTCCTCAAATGGTTGAAACTCTTTCGGGGAATCCTTACACTCAAGAATAAAGGGGAATACACTGTGACACATCACGCGGCTCCGACCTTTGTTGACTGTCAATTTCTGATGGAACACTTAAACGATCCACACATGGTTATCTTGGATTGTCGCTGGAAGCTGACCGATCCTCAATATGGACAAACCGTCTATGACCGCAGTCATATCCCAACGGCATTCTTTATGGACATGAACCGCGATTTGTCTGGCACACATCAACAGTTTGGGGGTCGCCATCCCCTTCCGACGGCCCAGCAGTTCGAAGAGACCATGGCTAAAACTGGGGTATCTCCTGACGTTCATGTGGTTTGTTACGACGACGATGGTTCTGGCGCCGCACGCTGTTGGTGGTTGTTGCGCTTTTACGGACATGACAACGTTTCCGTATTGCAGGGTGGATACCCAGAGTGGATTGAAGAAGGGCATCCGGTGACCACCGATTTGCCTGATCCCCGGCAGGGTCAATTTACCGCACGCCCACAACTGAACCTCTTGGTAGACTTCCAAGCGGTGTATGCAGCGCTTCACCGCTATCCACTAGTAGACGCCCGAGCAAAAGAGCGCTATCAAGGAGATGTTGAACCGGTGGACCGCATTCCCGGGCACATTCCCGGCGCTGTCAATGTTCCCTTCGATAGCCTGTTAGACCGGCCAGCACACTACCGCGATCCCGAATCCCTGCGAACGGTGTTTAATCAAGCCATTCCTGTAGATCATGTGCCCGTCATTTACTGTGGCTCCGGAGTAAGTGCCTGTATCAATATTCTGGCTCTCTCAAGTGTAGGTCGTGATGCGGTGTTGTATGCCGGTAGTTGGAGCGATTGGATCGAACACGATAAGGCTCCGATTGCCTAACTCCATGACCGTGCAACATGATACGCAGGGGACTGGTGTGAATACTCTAAGTGTTTTTGCCATAGGCCTATTATCGGATGATGTAAAGAGGCTCTGATGACCGTTGCCCTCGGACGATCCCGGCCCAGTATTCTTGGGATGACGTGGCGATACTTCGCTAGGACTCGAGGGCCATCCGAGGCGGTCTTCTCGCCAATTAAGTATGCTACGACCGCACGGCCGCGTGCGAGCTGTGACAGGCTAGTACTTGGCGTTATCAAAACTCCGCAGCTTTCAAAGGTCCCTGAGTCATTCTCTCCGGAATGCAGCATATCGATGGGACAGGGTTCATGTATTTCGCAGAAGTTTTCTCCATGCCTCCTCTTAACCGTAAGTTACGAGAGTGGATATACAAAGAGATGTCGGTCGGCCATCCCAAGGCTTCAGCATCTCCCACGATCGCGGTCGATCCCAAAATAGCCATTTGCCTGCTATCCCGAGCTTGCGGTGAGGAACCCCGCCCGCAGCATTGTCAGGCGAGACATGGGAAGCGCCCCATGCTTTTCCGCCTCGGGCGCATAGCTTGCGACTGCCTTCTGAAACTCTTGTTCCTGGAAGGCCCCGAGATTCAAGTTATAGGTGCTCGACGACTAGCTCTCTTGGACAGGCCGATATTTCTCCATATATTCGCGTATCAACATCCACCGGCCCTCCTCCAAAGCGTATACTTGAGTCACTAGTGCGTGCATGAGCACATCGCTATCCAAAGAAAAGTCGATGCGCGACGACACCACACACTCACTCTCCCCCCGTAATCCCCATTCCCAATCCGTGTACGCCCACTGAGGAACTTTTTTCATTTCTTGTCTATAGTACTGATCTGCCGAGGCATTACCCTCACGAATCTCTTGCGCGTTGTAAACCTCGTGGGTTCCCACATTGCCTAAACAAAACACTCCCAAGTAGCGGTCTGAAATACCAGCATTGACTGTCTGTACATCGCCGCGGTTCATGGCCTCCCGGTGCTGCTGTATGGCTTCTTGCGCCGTCATTAACAGACATCCTCTTCTTTGGAAAATGTGACACATAATATGCATCCTGGAATACTTCGGTAGTGTTGATACCTAACCATTAGGTTCTAACCATATTATAACAGAATTTTATGATACATCAGTGCGCCGCGAGTTTAATTAAGATGCTCGTCATGACTTGTGATCCATGGCACCCCAAGGGCTGCCGGTTGAAGAATCCTCCGGGCCGTTCCCAAAATTCGTTGATAGGCCTAGATAGCGGGGCTCTAGGTACGCCAATCGGCCAACCCCTCCGTCTGGTCTGGCCTTAACGCTCGGCTTGTGTCGTGGGAGGAACTGATAACACGGACGTGACTCGAAGCCATGCCAACACCAGTTAGCTCCAACACCTACCCATATGGGGTTGTATCCTGAGATAAATGGCGCCGTGATCTATCCAGCACTTGGACTAGACATGCGAGCCGCAATTCCAACTAAAGTAGCCCGAGCCAGAAAAAACCCTCCCAGCACGTCGCTCGCCCAATGGCCTCCGGTCGCCACTACCAACACGCCGGCGACTCCGGCAATCATCCAGGTCCATGCCTGCTGGCTGCCGCGAGAGAATAAGCATCCGCCAGCATAGGTGGTGCGAAACACATGACCGCTCGGAAACGACCCGCGAAACAGGGCGTGTTGTGCCCCAGTGGCCACGACCCGAACACCCAGCGCTTCATGAATCCAGTGCAGTGCGAGAGCGGGAGTGAGGTTGGTGGCTGTTTCTAATAATGCATAGAAACGTGGCTCGGGTATGGCTTTGGGAAATGGGGTAGCAATAAAATGCTTGGATAGCACTTCAATGGCCAACCCCACCACAAATCCAGCTATTACCCGCCATCCACTATCTTTTTTAAATAGGGCCACCGCCAATACGACCAATCCAGTGCATGGCAAGCCACCGACAACCCAAATGAGATTGGTAGCAGCAATCCGTCTGCCGAGCACCGATAGAGCTGATGAGATTTCACGGTCAGCCGGCATCACCACTCCACTGGCTACCACCGCCGCCGTAATCAGCCAGACCACAATCCAAGGCAAACTTTGTTTCAATCTATGAGTCATGGCGACGAAACAGGTGAAAGATTCCTGTTGCCATCATCGATACCTGGCCCTCACGATCGTAAATCTCTCCGCTGACATAGGCTGTCCCCCGACCTCTATGAGTGACCCGACCGCGCGCTATCACCACATCGTCCGCGATGAGAGGTCGTAAGTATTGAATATTCAGCGTCATGGTCACCTGTCCTTCAACGTCTTTGGTCCAGGTCGAACGCACTGCCGCGCCTAGCACGCCATCAAACATGTAGGCGGCAATTCCTCCGTTTACCGCGGCGGTGCCTCCCCCTCCACGGTGGTGTGGCTGGACGTGTAGGTGCACCACCGCGCATCCGTTCTCGACCTCAACTACAGTCAAGCCCGCCCATTCAAAAAACTGCTGTTCGTAGGTATTCTCAAAGATGTAAACGCCATCTTTCATCGCCATGTTGTCCCTCTCCTTTGCTCGACACCCCTAAAGGTACCAGGGCACAAAGGCCGAGGCAACGTTTTTACCCTAGCCACCGAGGCGGATGGTCTCGTTTTGCAATGCTTCCAGTACCTCAGGATTTTTGATGTAATCAAGGCGAATTCTCACGTCCTGATTGACGATGGCTTGGATGGCATCAACCGCCAAGGCTCCTTCACTAGTCTGTAACCATTCGTGGGAATGCACCACCACAATGTCCTCCACGGGCGCGCTGTCCGAGGGCCAGTGGTCTCGGATCCAATGATCCAGGTCTTCTGAGGGATCGTCGGTGACCACGAAAAGGATCAGGGTGTGGGTTTGGGTCGACTCAATAGCTATCGAGGGCAAGCTGTGTAGACGCAAAAACTCCACCGCTTGATCCCCTACTGCAGTATGCGTGAATTCATCTTCGAGACGCACGCTCCACTCCTTCTCATGAAGGTCTGCGCCCGGACCAGGTTCAGGTGCGATGCTCGCGTCCCAGGGAGCCAATGTGCCGAAGCGATGATGAATTACGGCGCCGCGTTCCCGAGATGTAGTCCACACCGCCTGTGTAGGGGTTGGGCAGAGCCAGCGAACAGCCGTCGCTTCCTCTTCCGAAAGCACTGTTGCGCCGGGAAACCCTGTCACCACGACGGCGGCACAAGAGGGCTCCGCAACGCGGTCGCTCCAAATCACAGGCACTCCCTGCGACATCAAAAGACAGGTAAGCACCAAGCGATGATACAGCCCCCCTTGGTCGCCAACCAACATCACCTCATCGTCGCTACGCACTCCTAACCAGCGGGTTAACTCCGGCGCGAGCGATGCCAAAATGCCTAATCCCGAATATCCATAGGGAGAAGGATGATCCCCGTAGGTCAGAAGTGACACGCGGCTCGCCTCGACCGGGATGGCGTCGATCCCCCCTTGGCAGGACGCTAATACGTGCTCATAGTCATCTTCCCCAAACTCCGTGGCCCCCAACAGCAAATGATTTCCTTGGTATGCGCCACGGCGTCGCAATCGTCGAATCTGGGCTGTCGCCTCGGCGTCAGTGGTAAACACTAAAGCCACCTCACATTGCCCGAGGTGGTCCGCCAGCAACGGATCCGAGGGGGTGGGTAGACACAATACCGCCACTGCCCCGACGCGCTGACAGGCCAGCAATGTGACATAGCTCTCCAGTTCCGATCGGCCGTAGATCGCAATACGGGTACCTGCCCTGAATCCCTTGATGTCCATCCAGCGAGCCAATCGAGCCGATGTATCCCATAGCGTTTCATAGGTTAACTGGCGCCGGTCAGAGCCTCTGTGGTCCACAAGGGCGGTGCACCGAGATCGACTCTTGAGGTGCCGATCCACGACGTTCACGGAGACATTGCTATATCCGCCCACAAACCATTTTTGGGGGGATTCCCTCAGCATCATCCAGGGTATCGTCCACTCCAGCGTCAATGCATCCTTTTCAAATTGCATCCCGTTATCCATCGGCAAGGCATCTCCTTCATCGCAGCACTTTATGAGAGCTTATGCTGGAGAGGGCCTTGGCTTGACTCTTATCGGAAAAAAAGCCCCATATCACCAGGGGGGCAAACAACAGCCTTAAGCATAGCGACTTTTCGCGACAAAGTAAGGATTTCGATGAGCACCCGGGAGATACCGAAGGGGCTGTCCCTCCATCGTCACTAAGGACCCGTGAGCGGATTCGACGATCGCTTGACCAGCAGCTGTATCCCAGCCCATGGTCGGTCTCAACCGTACGTAGAGGTCCGCCCGTCCTTCAGCAATCCAACAAAATTTAAGGGCAGAGCCGCCATACATAATCTCCGATACCTCGACCTGATGCTCCCGCAACCACTCTTGAGCTAACCCCTCGTGACTACGACTTAAAGCCACTACCATTTTGTCATGTTGGGGCCGGATTTGGGGATGCAATGGATTGCAACCGGTGCCCGCATCCACAAACACCCCACGGTCCATTCCTATATAGGTCTTACCGACGATTGGCACGTCAATCAGCCCCAATATCGGCCTCCCACCGGGTTCGATGAGGCCAACATTGATGGTAAATTCTCCTGATTGACGGATAAACTCCTTGGTACCATCCAGCGGATCCACCAGCCAAAAGTATTGCTCCGCGCGCACCTCGCCTACATCACCGCGAGACTCTTCGGAGATTACCGGAATATCCGGCGTCAGTGCCCGCATCTCGCCAGTCAAAATGTCGTGCGAGCATCGATCGGCTTCGGTCACGGGACTACGGTCATCCTTTTCTTGAGTGCCGAAGTCACCGCTCTGATACACCTCTAAAATGGCCTTGCGCGCCGCGATGAGGGCGGGCATTAATGCCTGGCTGAGATCCCACTGTTCTTGCCCCGTCATAATCTGCTTGTCCCCTCTTTGACCTATCTCTCTCCCTGCAGTGTCTTATCCTCGACGGACTATTATAGGTGCCTTCGTGGCGCTACATGAATAGGACGACCGAGAGCGACTTCGGCCGCTTCGACCAGCGTTTCCGAGATAGTCGGATGCGCATGAATGGTCAGCGCCACATCTTCTAAGGTAGCGCCCATTTCCAATGCCAAGGTACCTTCGGCAATCAGCGTCGACGCTTCTGCCCCTGCTATCCCCACTCCCAAAAGGGTGCCGGACTCTGCATCGGCTACCACCATCGCTTCGCCTGACGGCTGACTGAGGGAGAGCGCGCGACCATTGGCCGAAAACGGGAATCGGCCGACTAGCGGTGTATAACCTTGGGCACGGGCTTCCTCTTCGGTTAGCCCCACTGTGGCAATCTCCGGGTCGCTGAACACAACTGCGGGAACTGCGACGGCGTCTACGATACTTGGTAACCCACTTAGCTGCTCCGCCGCTACTTTCCCCTCATAACTCGCCTTATGGGCCAACATCGGCCCGGCGACCACATCGCCTATGGCAGCCACGCGTGGGTTGTTCGTACTGAGCGAGGCCGTCACTGGAATCCGGCCCTGTGCATCGGGCACAATGCCCGCCGCTTTTAAGTCGAGGGTATCGGTATTGGGGATGCGGCCTACTGTCACGAGAATAGTATCCGCTGCGAGCGTTTCGGTACCGCCATTTTGACGTATCGTCAGCGCCGCCGTCCCAGAAGATACTTCACAGTTTTCTAGAGAAGAGGATGTTTTAATCGTCACTCCCAACTGCTTAAGACGCCGTTCCACCAGACGTACTAACCCCCGGTCAATGCCCGGAAGAATCCCTGGCGTCATTTCCACGATGGTGACCTCGCTCCCTAATTTACGATACGCGGTCCCGAGTTCAATACCAATGTATCCTCCCCCAACGACAATCAAGTGCTGCGGAATACGGTCCAAGGCCAAGAGTTCTGTCGATCCTAGAATCACCTGGCCATCGATGGCCAGGTCGGGGAGAGTGCGCGGTCGCGATCCTGTGGCAATAATCGCCTGTTGAAATTCTATCTTCTTGCTTTCGTACTCCGACACCACCCTAATGTGGGTCTCATCGACAAATCGTGCCTCTCCTTCCACCACGGTGACCCGATTTGCCTCTAATAACTGTCGCACTCCACCAGTAAGCTTTTGTACCACGCCATTCTTAAACGATTGCAGGTTCCCCATGTCGGCCTGTACCTGCGCTGCCATAATACCTCGAGGGGACGCAGTTTTTATCCGTTCGAGCTCATCCGCCACGGAAATAACAGCCTTAGATGGGATGCATCCCACATTTAGACACACACCGCCGATAGCATCTCGCTCAATCAAGGTGACGGCACGCCCAAGTTGAGCGGCCCTAATGGCCGCCACATACCCTCCTGGGCCCCCTCCAATGATGACTAAATCTGCACTTTCCGTAAACTCACCGACCACCATCTCAGTTCATCTCCATGAAGAGTTCCAAAGGTTTATGCAAATAGCGCAGCACTTGATTGGTAAATCGTCCTGCGGTCCCGCCATCGACCACGCGATGATCAAAGGTCAGACAGGCACTCAGCACCGGGCGCACCACAATGTCGTCGCTTTCAGGTAATACCACCGGCCTCTTTTGGATCCGTCCGGTACCGAATATGGCCACTTCAGGGTAGTTAATCACCGGAGTGGCATAAATCCCTCCAAATGACCCATAGTTAGTAATGGTAAAGGTCGAACCGGTGACTTCCGCCGGCGACAAGCGACGATTGTGCGCCTTGGTGGTCAAATCGTGGATCTCATGCGCTAACTGCACCAAACTTTTTTGGTCCGCGTTTTTGATGACCGGCACCACCAGACCCTCCGGATCATCGACGGCAATTCCGATGTGATAGTATGCCTTTAATACAATCTCCTGCGTCTCTTCATCAAGGCTCGAGTTTAAATACGGAAACTTCACCAGTGCAGCCACCACAGCTTTAATCACAAAAGGCAAATAGGTTAATTTGACGGTATTATCGGGCAATCCCTTTTTCATGGCTTCACGCATCGCGACGAGTTCCGAAACCTCAATTTCGTCCATAGTGCTGACGTGAGGAGCCGTATACTTAGAGCGCACCATATGTTCAGCAATACTTCTTCTCATCCCACGCAGAGGTATTCGAGTTTCTTTGCGATCTAACGGGGGAACGAGGACGTTTTCAGCCACCACCGGAGCATCCCCCTGCGCGGTACCGCTCTCAGCCGAACGGGCCCGGGCAGCTCGGAGGTCCTCGGGGAGCACCCGACCATTTTCACCGCTCCCTTGAACCGCCTGAATATCAATTCCCAACTCACGAGCTAATTTCCGCACCGACGGAGTGGCTAAAGCCCGCCGTGGCGGGGCAGTGGACGGACTGGCAGTATCATCGGGAATCACTTTAGGGTTCTTGTTGGGATTGTCTTTGGGGGGCGCTTTTGGCAGTTCCGTACTCGTGGTCGCCGTGGTCGAAGAGGCCCCGACCTCAAAAATAATGACCACCGTACCCACGCGCACCAAGTCGCCTTCCTGCGCTCGAATTTCTTTAACCCGTCCGGCGACAGGTGACGGAATATCGACGACCGCCTTGTCCGTTTGCAGTTCGCAGATAACCGCATCCTGCACCACCTCATCGCTCACTTTCACGTGCCACTTCATAATTTCGGCTTCATGAATTCCCTCACCGACATCAGGGAGCTTCCATTCATACACCGCCATTTTTTTCACTCCTCGGCTTAATAACTCATCACGGCATCAATGGCCGCCATGACCCGATCACGATCGGGTAACCACACGTCTTCAATAGAGGGTACAGGGAAAGGGGTATCATAGCCGGTTATTCGCAGCACCGGTGCTTCCAAGGACAAGAAGGCTTCCTCTTGAACAATGGCGGCCACTTCAGCCCCAAGTCCACCGCTACGCACCGCTTCATGGACCACTACGGCATGCCCGGTCTTTTGAACACTGGAGCGCAACGTTTCATGATCAATCGGACTTAAGGTACGTAGGTCAATGACTTCCACAGAGATGCGATCGGAAAGAGCATCGGCGGCGGCTTCTGCCACCGGTACCATCGGACCCCATGCGATCACAGTCACCTGGCGTCCTTCGCGAGCCACCCTAGCCTTACCCAAGGGCACCTCATAGGCCTCTTCCGGGACCTCCTCGCGAAATGCACGATAGAGTCTCATGGGTTCAATAAAAAGCACTGGGTCAGGGTCATGGATACTCGCCAGCAGCAACCCCTTGGCGTCATACGGGGTACTCGGAGTGACCACTTTAATTCCGGGAGTGTGACAAAAGAGCGCCTCTAGACTATCCGAGTGAATCTCGGGTGTTCTGACGCCTCCACCATAGGGAGCGCGGATCACCAGAGGAGCGTTAAATCGGCTCTGCGAACGAAATCGCATCCGGGCAGCCTGCGACGCAATTTGATCCACGGTTTCATAGATAAAGCCCAGAAACTGAATTTCCGCAATCGGCCTCATCCCCCCTACCGCAAGCCCTACGGAGGCACCAACAATCGCCGATTCCGCTAGCGGGGTATCCACGACGCGCTCTCCCCCGAACTGCTCGATCAGTCCTTCGGTGGCCCGAAATACTCCACCATTTTTTCCCACATCCTCGCCTAGCACCATCACTCGAGGATCTTGCTCCATGGCAATCTTTAGGGCTTGGTTAATCGCCTGAATCAAGGTGATTTTAGCCATAGTATGTCCCCCCTTGCTGGATCCGATGGACAAATCCTTTCTTCTGCTCTAGGAGCGGGGCGGTCAGTTCATGATAGACAAAATCAAACACCGACTCGGGTTGAGCCTTCGTATAGTTTTCTGCATCCTGCACTGCCCGTTCCACCTGGTCCTTCGCCTCATCATCTATACGAATAGCCTCATCTTCGGTAACCAAGCCTGCCTGTAACAGGTACCGTTTTAATCGCCTAACAGGCTCCCCGTGACTGAGACGCCGATCATCCTCCTCGGGTCGATAGCGCGTCGGGTCGTCAGCCGTAGTATGGGCCCCAAGCCGATAGGTCACCGCCTCGATCAGCACCGGACCCGATCCCGCGCGCACGCGATCCACCACCGAACGAAGGGTTTGATAGACCGCGATCACATCGTTGCCATCTAGTCGAATGCCTTCAATGTCGTATGCCAATGCCCGCTGCGCAATGGTAGCGGTGTTCATTTGTCGCGACACCGGAACACTGATGGCCCATTGATTATTTTGGCACACAAAGACCGTGGGCGTTTTCATGACAGACGCTAAATTGAGCGCCTCATGAAAGTCTCCTTGAGACGTGGCACCATCGCCAAAAAAGGTTACGGCCACGCGCTTTTCGTTTTTCAGTTTCGCGGCCCAAGCAAGTCCTACGGCATGCAAAATCTGGGCGGCAATTACGACCTGGACTGGCAGCGCCTGCACTCCCTCCGGGATGCGACCCGAATCCGGATGCCCCATACTATTCAGAAGCGGATACGACATCGGCACACCGGCACTGATGAGAGCAGCCCAGTCGCGGTAACTGCCACAAATCCAATCCTCTGAATTTAACGCGCTAACCACACCCAGTTGAGTGGCCTCTTGCCCACTATAGGGCGGATATGTACCAATACGACCTTGTCTTTGGAGATTCCATGCTCGCTGATCGAGTGTCCGCAATGCGACCAGTTGCTGATAAAATTGCAGAATTTGCTCATCGCTCACGTCGGTGCGATCTCCCACCAATTGGCCGTCTTCGTCGATGACCCGTTGGATGGGAAACTCCTTTATGGGGTCCACAATATCCCTCCTTGTAATTCTATATACTTCTATGTTAACTCAATACCTCTTGGAATGGGCCCGAGCTGAGCGTTAATCCGCCATCTGCGACAATTACTTGTCCCGTAATAAAGCGCGCTAAATGGCTTGCCAAAAAAACCGCAACGTCGGCAATGTCCTCCGCGCTACCCACACGACCTAAGGGCGTCGCACGCTCACACGCGCGATCGAATTGCTCCAGTTTATCTCCCATGTAAAATCGCTCGGACTCCGTGCTAATCACCCCTGGCGCTATGGCATTGACGGTAATATTTTGGGGTCCCAGTTCGGTCGCCAAGTAGCGGGTCAAGGTTTCCACCGCCGCCTTAGCACTCGCGATATTGCCGTAGCGAGGCAAGGTAAATTGCACACCATGCCCAGACACCGTAATGATTCTGCCAAATTCGCCCGTCATCAGGGGAACGGCGTGTTGAACCGATAAAAGAAAATTATCCACGATCAGACGATAGGTGCGGTCCAAATGGTGAGGCTGAATCTCCATTAGGGGTTTGAATGCAGACGCCGCGGCATTGGCCATAAAAACGTCGAGTCCCCCCCAGGCATCCTGGATAGTCCCAAAAAGACGCGCTACCTCTTCAGGCTGCTCAAGTTCGGCTTGAATGAGCAGGGCTTCACGACCAAGCTTCTTTATCTCCGCATATACCTGTTGAGCTTCGTCCTGCTGTCGTCGATAATGGACGACCACGTCAGCACCCTCGCGAGCGAATGCCAAGGCTGTGGCCCGGCCAATGCCCCGCGAACTCCCCGTGACTAGCGCCCGTTTATTCTTAAGTAACACTCCATTCCCTCCCTGACTTGACGCTTCTTCGATCACCCTACCCAAATTGCGTGATCTTGGCAAGAATATCGTGCCACAATCATTTTCCGCGAAATCTTAATGAAAAATTAATGTTTGTGATAGTATTCACATTCCCAATCTTTCTGGTATAATAACAACCAAGTACAAGAATTCCGAAAATGAGGTGTTCAATATGCGTCACGCATTAGCGTATGAGTCAGTAGGATATTGCCAAATCTGTGATGAACCCCTAACGTCTCGCGATGTGCTGGAGACCAGCCAGGCGCGATTGTGCCCAGAGTGCTACGAAGTCAGTAGCCGGGTCGCGTTCCGCCAAGCCGAAGCCACGGGGCTAGAAGCCCGCTAAGCCCAATGGGGTTCTAGCGCTTGGAGAGTGGTCTTTGTATTCCCTATACAGCCAGTAATCGTAGTATCGCCTCTTCCTTAGAGCTACTTTTGCCTCGCAAAAGAGCCCTCGGAGGGGTTTTTTATGTTGGATTCAAATAGCTTTTTTGTGTTATGCGGATTGCGCGTCCTTGACTCCTCTGGACGCTGTCTTCCCCTATCCGGTGCACCACACGCACGGCTTGCGAAAAACGACACCGCTGGACTGACGGCCCAAAACGCCACCGTCTAAGCTGCCTACAAGTGGGCTTGTTATAATAGCTAGTAAGTGGGCGTCCGCATCCGAGTGAACCTCGAAGGCCGCCTGATATGTTGAGGAGGAATACACGGGATGTGGACACAATATTGGGTCGTGACGACATCATCTGAGGAACGAGCGCGTGACGACGTACAAGTCGCTCTTCACCGGTGGACTCCAGACGGAGTACCTGCCGCCACCATCATCACGGCACGCCTCTATCGCGGTCCTGATGACTTCTCAATTTCTGACACCATTAGCCAGGCCCTCGCAGAAATTCAGCAAACTGTTGCCACCAGTCATCGCAGCGAACTCTCTCGCCGACTTCAAGCCATCTCTCACCGCCCTATCGGAATTCCACCGCAAGCAGGCTGGGTGGTTTTGGACGGCCATACGCCGCGCAGTCCTCGGCCATTGGATTTGCGAAGCACAGGCAATCTTCGCTGGGTGGTCACGGTACAATGGGAAGACGATCCTCCTTCCTCGTCTGGAGCGTAACGATTTCTTAACCTAAACGACATCGCCGCATAACAATCTTCGCGTAAAATGCGTCCTGTGGTCGAAAGTTTGTCGAATATAGCAGGATTTTGAGCTGACCACGGTGAATAGTTGTGTGTAATGCCTGGTCACTTCGCATGGTATGGTTCATGTCGGTGGCTTAACGAATCACAAACATAGCTACTTAAGGAGTTCGTCCGATGACCATGGTGACACCATACTCGAACGAGGGAAGTTGCATGCCATGATTTCACGACTCACGCGAACCCGTATGGCCTATCTGTACATGAGCCCGGCAGCCTTGATCTTTTTATCATTCACGATATTGCCGGCGATTTTCGTGCTCTACATCAGTTTCTTTAACTGGAATTTTTTAAACGCTAAGCTGTCCTATTTTGTCGGACTAGCTAACTACAAGGGATTAGTAACCTCGTCAGCATTTTGGCACAGCCTTTTGGTGTCGCTCTACTTCGTGATCGGAACCGTTCCGGTCGGATTGGCCATTGCTCTCGCAATCGCGTTGGTCCTCATGCGCAACTTTGCCGGTCGGGGATTTGTGCGTCTCTCGGTATTTTCTCCCTATGTGACCCCTATTGTGGCCACCTCGATTGTCTGGATTTGGATTTTCAATCCTCAGTTCGGACTGCTGAATGGAATTTTACACGGCCTCCACCTGCCTGAATTGGGATGGCTTGAGAGTCCGCATACCGCGTTAATTGGCGTGATTCTTTATACGCTGTGGCATAGCTTGGGATTCGACGTGATTATTTTCATGGCGGGTCTCTCCACCATTCCCAGCGAATTACGTGAAGCGGCTCGCATTGATGGCGCTGGACGATGGCGTGAGTTTTGGACGGTCACATGGCCTCTCCTATCCCCTACCACTCTATTCGTGTTAATCATCACGACGGTCGGTTCCATGCAAGCGTTCACGCAGTTTTTCACCATGACTGAAGGCGGACCGCTTTCGTCTACTACCACTGTCAGTTACCTTCTTTATCAGTCGGCTTTCGTCTTTTACCACACCGGACCTGCGGCTGCGCTGGCCGTGATCCTATTTATCATCATTGGAGGTCTAACGGTTCTACAGATGAGTGCCTCGCGCAGACGAACCTTTTATCAGTAACCCTCATAGCCCATAAGACTTAATGACTCTCACAAATTAGCCTGAGGAGGATTTTACGTGATTTCGAAAAAAGCATCCGTCATTCTGATGTCAACGTCCTTAGTGGGTGTGATCGCTGCGGGATGCGGTAGTTCGACAGCAACTGCTGCATCAAGCTCCACCAAATCGGGACCTGTCACCATCTCCTTCATGGAAGCGATGTCGTCTGGTACGCTGTCCACCACCATGAACAGCTTGGTCACTCAATTCGAAAAAACCCACAAAAACATTAAAGTGACCCTCATTCCGGAGTCGAGCTATAGTGTGCTTGAGACCAAAATCGAGGCCTCCGTTTCTGCTGATCAGGCACCCACTATTGCTCAAGCCTATGAAGATTGGGCGGCGAGCTATGCGCAAGCGGGCACCATCGTACCGCTGTCGTCCTATGTGAACGGCCCGAACGGATTGACGGCTTCTCAAAAGTCCAATATCTGGTCAGGCATTTGGAAGGATCAGTTCTTGACCAATGGCAAAATGTATATGTTCCCCTTCAACAAGAGCGACTTTGTTCTCTACTACAACGCCACGATGCTGAAAAAAGACCACCTCCCGGTGCCCACCACGTGGGCACAATTTGCCAGCGATGCCAAAGCGGTGACAAACTCTAGCGCCAACACGTGGGGAGCGAGCACCGATCCCGGATCAACCTCTGGTCCTGAAAATGGAACCTACGTATATGTGTCCTTGATTCGCGCATTTGGTGGTCACTTAATGGTGAACAATAAACCGGACTTTGACTCCAAAGCGGCCCAACAAGCCCTGAGCTATCTGGTGAATTTGTATAAGGCGGGCGCCATTAAATTTGGCACCGACTATCCCGGCCAAACCGCACTGGGTTCAGGACACAGCTTATTTGACCTCTCCACCATAGCAAGCTATTACTACAACCAAGAGGCCATCGGCGGCAAATTCAAGATGGGTGTGGCAGCTTTCCCGAGTGGCCCAGCCGGGGAAGGCAATGTGCTGCAAGGAACCAACATCGTGATGTTTCAAAGTGCCACCACCGCCCAGAAAAATGCGGCGTGGACTTTCATGAAGTGGTTGGCTAGCCCCACCGAAACCGCTTATTGGGCCACGCATACTGGATATCTTCCAGTCACCAAGTCTGCGGTGAGCCTTATGGGAAGTTATTACGCCGCTAATCCCTACCAAAAGATTGCCGCTGAGTCGCTCAGTGCAGCCCGAGAAGTTCCCCCGGTCGCCGGAATGACGCAGGCCACCGGTGACCTAGCGACAGCCATTCAGGAGGCGACCGTCGGTCACGAATCGGTCAGTCAAGCCCTCAGTCAGGCCCAAACGGCGGCCGAGCAGGCCTTATCAAGCGCCAATTCATAGTACCGGGAAGGATGCGGAAATATGTTGTCTAAGCCGACTTCTCCCGCTCCCCAGACCACCAGAGCGCCTCTTTTGAGGCGCCGATGGCCTTGGTGGCAGTGGCTCATCGGGATCGTTCTTGTGGTGTTGTTTCTCTTCCCGTTTTATTGGGTTATTGTGACGTCTCTCAATAGTCCCAATCAGGTGCTGCAATTCCCGCCGGTGTTTATCCCGCACTGGCAATGGCAAAACTATGTTCTGGCGTGGTCACAGGCACCATGGTTACGCTATTTTGCTAATACGGTCTTTATCGCAGGCCTGACAACACTCATTGTGCTGGTTACCTCACTGCTGGCTGGATTTGCGTTTGGTATGCTTGAATTTCCCGGCAAAGCATTGTTATTTGCCAGCTTTCTCGCCATTATGATGATTCCGCAGACGGTACTTTTGATTCCCGATTATATTTTGTTGCGAGACATCCACTGGCTCAACACCTATTGGGCTCAAATCGTTCCCTGGGGAGCGTCGGTGTTTGGTATTTTCCTTTTGCGACAATTCTTTTTAGCTTTTCCGCCAGAGCTCATGGAAGCTGCAGCTCTTGATGGCGCATCACGATTACGCTTTTTATGGCGCATCGCCATGCCCATGGCGAAACCGGCACTGATTACCATCGGCCTCTACGTGTTTCTCGGCTCGTGGAATAGTTTCTTATGGCCGTACATTATGACCAGCAGTCCTTCGGTGCAACCCATCGAAGTTGGCCTGGCTACCTTTCTTGGCACCAATGGTACGGATTGGACGGGACTTTCTGCGGCCGTGGTATTTACAACGATTCCGGTCATGATACTATTTCTTGTTGCCCAAAAGCAGTTTCTAGCTGGGGCCTACGCCAGTAGCGGAGGTGTCAAGGGCTAGTGTATCGGACTCTATCGAAAGGACTCGACATCCATGAACGCACTCATTTTATTTGATTTTGACGGTACTCTCTATTGTGGAGACGCCCCGTTTCGCTTTTATGCTGACGTGATCGCGCGCGAGATGGCACCTCAGGATCACGATCACTATTTACACCTGGTAGAGCAACATTTAAATGGCGTCCCTGGGGTGGTCGCCGGGGACAATTGGGAAGCGGTGGTGCAGTTGTCCTCGCCCTTCCTCCCAGAAGATCGCTATGCTGATCTCTGGAATCATGCCTTTCTAGAGACCCGTCAGTACATGCTTCAGGACACCTGCCCATTAGAAGTCTCTTCAGATCTGCGGCGCTTCCTTCAGGAGATGCAGGGCCGAGTCACCCTTGCCTGTGCCTCCAACAGCCCAGCCGAGGCGGCCTTCCCGCTTTTGGAGCGATTAGGTCTTTTGTCATTTTTCGACCACGTGACGCCCAGCGCCGGTAAGCCGGCGGGACTAATTTCCGCGGCCGAATCCCTCTGGGGAGGTCCCGCCGATCCTCAACTTACCGCCAGTGTCGGGGACAATTATCGCAATGACATAGCGCCTGCCCTCGCGGACGGATGGTTTACTGCACACATTAGTCCTCACGGATACTTTCCTGGTCCGTCCACTGTGCATGGCCACGTCATTGAAGAGGTGTTGCCGAGTCTATACGAATGGGTGGCACGCCTTATACATTCATAATGCACCGGAGAGGAGAAGTTGACGATGGCGGACATTAGTTTTTGGGGTGGAGTAGGTGTCATTGGCTCCAGCAAGATTGTCATTGAACAAGGGGGATGGCGCGTGTTGCTGGACATGGGACTGGACTTTAGCCCGGGGTCCGGGCTTTTCCGAGGCCCGGTGCATCCCCGAGACGGTCACGTGCTCAGAGACCGACTACGCATCGGTGGAGCCCCCGCTATTGCCCATCTGTTTCGTTCCGATGCGCTCGCATCCACGGGATTAGCTGGGGGCACGGACGGAAAAACCGCCCTCTTTATTACCCACGCGCATATTGATCATATTGGTCTCACCGGATGGGTCGATCCGGCCATCCCCATTTATGCCTCTCCCGATACGAAACGTATCATGGATGCTCTTGCCGTCGCGGGAGAATCGGTTGAAGGCGGGATACCAACCTTACTCCCCATGGAAGATCACCAAGCGGTGTCGTTTGGTCCCTTCCGCATTACTCGGTATCCCGTCGACCACGATGTGATTGGCGCGTCGGGTTACGCTGTAGAGACTGAAGATGGCATAGTGGCCTTTACTGGCGATATTCGACTACATGGACGACACCCCGAGAAAAGCCTGCAGTTTGCCTCGAAAGTGCGTGGAGCGCGTGCCCTCGTGATTGAAGGCACCACCTTATCCTTTGGCTTTCGCAGTTTCCAGCCCAGTGAGTGGGATGTCGACACCAAATGGCAGGAGATTCTGTCAGCCACACCGGGATTAGTCCTTTTATCCATGTATCCTCGCAACATCGAACGGGTGGCCGCATTTCTCGATATTGCCACCAAAAATGGCCGCCAGTTGCTGTGGCCGAATAGCACCGCGACGTTCTTAGAGCACATGGGACTACCCGGCATTGAACGATTGGACTCGGTCCCTCTTGATGACATCGAGCGTCATGCCGATCGCTATGTTATTCAATTAGCGGTGGACAATCTGCCCTTGCTACTTGACCTACCGGTTGGTCCGGGTTCAGTCTATGTCCATGCCAACGGGGAACCGCTGGGACCCTTTGACCCAAGCTGGGACATCCTTCAAGACTGGCTCAAGCATACCCATACGCCATTTTGGTCTATCGGTACGGGTGGACACGCCAGCCCGGATGACTTGAACCTCTTAGTGGAAACTATCGCCCCGGAGATATTGTTTCCCTTACACAGTCAAGAACCCGATCGTCTGATCCCCCCACCGGGAACGGTTCGGTGGCTTCCGCAGCGCGGAGGGCGGCGGTATTCACTGGCTGGACGATAGCCGACACGGAATCACTTTTTTCTGTTCAAACACACTAGCGAGCACGCCGGTGTGTTTTCCTGTGAACCCCGGTGTAAGCTTTGACAGACGCAAGACAAGTGACTACTCTTGTAAAAGATTCCGATACAACGCTATGCAGAAGGCGAGAAACCATGAAACCATTTTACGCAATTCTCGGTAACGGTATGACGGCACTCCTAGCAGGGCCCACAGGCGCCATTGACTGGCTTCCTGTTCCCCGCTTTGACGGCCCAACGATTTTTGGAAGACTACTTGATAAGCATAGCGGTGGGTATCTCAGCTTAGAACCGGATCGCTTTGACGATGTTCAGCAGCGCTATCTTCCTGACGGACTGTGTCTAGAAACCCAGTTCACCACCGATACGGGCGAGGCGACCGTCAGGACCTGGATGAGTATGGGCCGCACGGCAGTCTGGTTGCGGTGTCGTACCACCATTCCCATGCGACTCACCTGCCGCCCAGCGTTTGGATACGGCGCGGTACGTCCTGCTTATTATCCGACCGCAGCGGGAATGCGCTATCAAAACCCACATGGACCGGAATTAGCGCAACTTATTATTCATGGTCCACACCACGCTACCGACCGGATCGATCAGTGGATTATCGATCCTGGTGAAACCACCGTGGTCATTCGCATTGGCGCTGAACAACCTGCAGATATGCGCTGGCTCAATCGTCCGATATCAGGCGATCCTGACCAACAATGGGCACTTGCAGCCAGCTATTGGACAGCGGCTCGCCAAGCCTATGACGGACCCCACCAAGAGCTGTTTCAACGCAGCTTAGAAATCATGCGTGCCCTCACCTATCGCCCCACCGGCGCACCGATCGCAGCGGCCACCACGTCGCTTCCGGAAATTCCGGGGGAATCGCGCCAGTGGGATTATCGCTATGTGTGGGTGCGTGATAGTGCCTATGCTGCCGAGGCCCTGCTGCTATCTGGAGATACCACCGGCGCCCGACGGATTGCGGAATTCTTATTAAGCATCGTGTCACCGACAGAGCGGGTATTTCCGGCCCCATTTGTCCGCGTCGATGGCACCCTTCCTGACGGTGAGAGAGACCTTTTATGGCTGTCTGGGCATGCCGAATCTCGGCCAGCTCGAGCAGGCAACGGCGCCATACACCAACTACAGTTAGATTTGGCTGGAAGCGTTTTATGGCTGGTTTTCCAATTGCACAAGGCGCAACCAGACCATGGTTGGCTGCGTCACCACTGGTGGGCACTGGAAGCGCTAGGGGAATGGATGCGCCACACCTGGACTCAGCAAGATGCGTCACTGTGGGAGTATCGCACGATTCGCGGCCATCATACCCACTCACGATTAATGAATTGGGTCGGACTGCAGTCGGTCCATCATTTGGCCCAAACCCTGGGATACACCCAAAGAGCCGACCGCTGGAAACGTGTCGCCGATCGCATTGGCGACTCCATTCGTGAGGATGCCCAGCACCATGGTCTCTTCGTGCCGAGACCCGGCATCACGGCAACAGATGCGGCGCTATTAGTGCTTCCGCTGTATGACTTCGTCCCTGTCACCGATCCGCTGTTCGCCGCCACCATGAGATCCATTCGGGAATCCTTGCTCGATCATGATTTTGTTTATCGATATCGCCAAGATGACTTGGGTCAAGCGCGCCATCCCTTTATTTTAGCCGGCTTTTGGTATGCGAGAATTTTGTTGCGACAGGGCGATGTGGCAGGGGCGGACCGCGTCATTAATCAGCATGTCCAACTCGCCACGCCCCTCGGTTTGTATGGCGAGCACGTGGACTCCGAAAGCGGTGAGGTGCGAGGAAACTTTCCGCAACTGTTTTCGCATACGGGTCTCGTCATGACGCTTGCAGAACGCTCGCGTGTGCTCTGCGGAGCCCCACTTTTGACGTTGCGCCCATAGGGAAGGGGGACCAGACCGCATTGCGATCTGGTCCCCTGCTCTCT
>NZ_JBYCKN010000178.1:0-5814 GCF_057473405.1 Sulfobacillus sp. TH-112 | reverse complement strand
TCAGCCAACGAAAACACCTGAAAACGATTCAAGACATGCCGTGCTCTCTCTAGTCCCGCTCCGTGATCCGCACGCACTGTAAAGCTCACCATACCTCCGCAGGTCCGCATTTGCGTGAGTTCAGTCGACGATTGAAATCCCGGATAGTAGACCTTATCGACCGCCGGGTGACGCTGTAAAAACTCCGCTACACGACGGGCATTCTCTGCGTGCCGCTCCATGCGTAACCCCAACGTCTTCAGCCCTCGCAAGGTAAGCCATGCCTCAAATGGTCCTAAGGTGGCGCCGGCGCTATTGCGGATAAACCGTAAATCCGTAGCCCAAGCCTCATCATTCGTCACCACCACCCCACCAATCACATCAGAATGGCCACCGATATATTTGGTTGTCGAGTGCACCACCAAGTCTGCTCCTAAACCCAGTGGATTTTGATTATACGGGGAAGCAAAGGTATTATCGACCACTAACAATGCGCCAACGCGATGCGCCATCGCCGCCACTTCTTGGATATTAATCAGATTCAAAAGAGGATTAGAGGGGGTCTCAATCCATACAAGATCAGGAGAGGCGCTCTCTAATGCCTCTTTCATACCGTCGGCCCTGGTGGTGTCAACGTATTGTATCTCTATGCCATGAGGGCGATATACCCGTTCTAGCAAACGGTACATGCCGCCATATAAATCTTCGGCCGCAAGAATTTTCGCACCCGGTGACAACAATCTCACTACCGCATCGCTCGCCGCCATGCCAGACGCAAAAGAAATCGCCCACCGGCCCTTTTCTAAAGACGCTAGAACCTCTTCTAACGACTGCCGTGTTGGATTATCATTTCGTCCGTATTCGTACCCTAAATGATGCCCCAATGCTGATTGAGTATAGGTTGAGGTTAAATACAGCGGTGGAACGGTTGCTCCGGTGGTGGCGTCTGGTGCTTGCCCCACATGAATGGCACGAGTCTGAAATCCTTGGTCTTTAGCCACTAATCTCCCCCCTGGTATCTCCATTTAACCAGGCCAGGAGACAAATGAAAAGGCGTTCAACTATTTACCGCGACCGCATCCCACGATTCATCCATAATGGTTCCATTGGCATTAAGCTTAAAATCGAATTCCGCATAGCGGGTGTTAGGGTCAAAATATAAGCGATCAAAGGCTTCATTGGATAACGGCAAAATGCTGACATAGTCCTCGCTCTCAAGTGTCGTCGATCCGATCCACCGAGGGAGATAGCCCAGTTGCTTTTCGATTCCCTGCATGTTTATGGGAATATTAAAGTCCACATAATAGGTGTCATCCCCTTGGTCATCCGCTGGCCCATAGCTGTAGTATCCAGGGATTGTCCCTCGTCCAATATAGCCTTGATTTCCGGTGACCGCGAGCATATTGATTCCAATATCATTGCCGGATAGTGTGGCCGTATCCACCACCTGCTGAACGGGTTCGGGCATGTTGCCGATGGCGTTCGGGTTATCCCCACACCCAGCAAGAAGAGTGCTGAACGCCAGGAGCCCTATTGCGATACCCACATAGCGTCTTATTGATTGCATGCATCCCCCTCCCTGTACATCTATATGGAGCGCCGTGCAGATTATGCCGCAGCGGCGCTTCCGAACGACTCTTAGCCTCCCTGTCATCGGCGGATGGTGGAGCTCTTCACGAGCGATAAAAGCGTGGCGGCGGCGCCAATGAATGATCTGCACAGGTTCTCTATTCGCACCACGATTCGGAAAAATCCTTACAAAACAAAAAATTTTCCTCTGGTAACAATTCCTTCAGCAGGATTTAATCGCCTTCAAATCGAACCGTCTTATTCAAAGAAGGTGAGTCATGACATCGTGGAAAGACGTCCTCATCAGTCGTTTCCCTAGACAAATTCTTCCGGCTGATGACCCGAGGACGCGGCGCCTAGGCTGGGATTCATCGGCCATTACGGAATTTCGAGATATTCATCTGCATGATCTACCGGACACGGGATTCGTGATTCAGCCAAGCGGCGCTGACGACATCTGCGAGGTGATACGCCTAGCGCGTAGCTGGCATATTCCCGTATCCGCACGAGGTGGAGGATCGGGGGTAGTGCAAGCTCTTTATCCTGATCCGGATTCCATTGTCTTAGATTTATCAAAACTTTCCTCCATCGGCCCCTTAGACGCCATCAACGGCCAGATAACGGTCGAAGCCGGCGTTAGTGCCCGTGTATTAGAAGACGGGCTTCGTGAACAAGGATGGACTCTCGGACATTTCCCACAGTCCATTGACCAAGCCAGTATGGGCGGACTTATCGCGACAAAAAGTATTGGACAGTATTCGACCCATTATGGCGGCATTGAGTCCATGGTGCGCCAGTTGACGGTGGTCACTGGGAACGGAGATATTCTTCATCTGGGTCACCGAACGCCGCGGCGAACGGCCGGTCCAGAGCTCTTACCGTTCTTTATCGGATCCGAAGGCACCTTGGGAATTATCACGGAAGCGACGCTTAAAGTGTGGCCCCTTCCTGAGAGCGAAGCCGGTCTAACGGTCGTCGTACCCGAATTTTCTCGGGGTCTATACCTCATGCGTCGCTGGCTTCAATCGGGACTTTCGCCTAGCGTCTTACGTCTCTACGATACCGCAGAGGCGCGCCGCACGTTCGGGCTAGAGAATGGTAGCCCCCTATTACTCGCGCTCTTTCATGGGCCCCAGGCGATCACGCAGGCATCAATACGGGTCGCTTCGTCACTCATTGAAGGGCTCGGGTCAATCGGAGACGAGACATTGATCCAGCAGTGGTTTTCTCATCGTAACGATGTGTCCGCGTGGCGTCCTCTACTCGCCCAAGGCATTATTGCCGATACCATTGAAGTGTCCGCATGCTGGTCACAATTAGACGCCCTTTATTCTGAGGTCATCGCCACTATCGCCGCGATGCCAGGCATCATTGGCATCACCGGCCATTCTTCTCATGCGTATTCTGATGGTGCCAACCTATATTTTACATTTCTCTTGGATCCCGGAAGTCCCCAGCTTGCGTCAGACAAATATCTGGCCGTATGGAATGCCGTTCTAGGGATAGCCCAACAGCAGAAAGCATCAGGGAGTCATCACCACGGGGTCGGTCGACTGCGTTTAGAGAGCACATTCCAGGAGAGAGCGGAAGAAATGCCCTATCTCCTGTCTCTTCGAAAACAGTTTGATCCCGGTGGCATATTGAATCGAGGTGCCTTATGGAAAATACCCTAGCAGAAAGCCGAGAAGCACAATTTCGTCGATTGACCACCACCACTTTTGATACCCTGGTCATCGGCGGGGGGATCACGGGTGCGGGCATCGCTTGGCAGTTGTCTCGATGGGGAATCCAAGTGGCTTTGGTGGAACAGGGCGACTACGCCAGCGGAACGTCCTCACGCTCGTCCAAACTTATCCATGGGGGTTTCCGCTATCTCCCTCATGGAGAAATTCGGCTGGTCCGCCAAGTCTCGCGTGAACGTTCTCGCCTGTTTCATTTGATGCCCCACCTGATCCGCCCCTTGCCCATGACCATTCCGGCATATGATGATGGTCCCTTCTCGCTCCGAACCTTATCCTTCGGTGCCTGGGTCTACGATCATCTGAGTCACATCGAACATCCGTTAAGTCACCATCGTCTCTCCCGAGACGATGTTTTTCACCGAACCCCCGGCATTACCATCGACCATTTGCGAGGCGGCATCTCCTATTTTGAATTTAGTGGACATGATGCCCGAATCAATTGGCAGGTGATTAAGACGGCTAAGAGTTTAGGCGCACTCGCCATAAATTATGTCCATGCCAATCTCACCAAGAGCAACCTTCGTCCCGAAGGGCTCTCTGAGGTCGTCATCGAAGATCAACTCACAGGGCAGGTCGGCACCGTGCGAGCTCGAGTTGTGGTCAATGCTGCCGGGCCCTGGGCGAGTGTCGTAGACCCAGAAGAACATTTGGTGCACAGTCGCGGCATTCATTTAGTCTTTTCTCGCGCGCGATTCCCGCTAACGCATGCCACAATCTTGCCTACAGCCGACAACGCCAACATCTTTGCCATTCCTCGTGGGCCGGTTACGTATCTCGGCACCACCGATCAACGCGACCAAGGTCCCCTTGATGTCCCCGCCTTACCGGTGAAGGATGCCACCTATCTCTTGGATATTGCTAATCGGGTCTTCCCACAAACCTTGTTGCGTCTACAGGACATTATTGCTGCCTGGTCAGGAGTTCGACCCTTAATCGCGCAGGATAAAGACATAAAGACCGACCGCCTGTCTCGACGAGATATGATCTTAGCCAAACCGTCCATGGTCACCGTGTTAGGCGGAAAATTTACGGGATTTCGTGCTACCGCCGAAGAAGTGGCCGAAACGGTGCTCAGACGCCTTGGGGGAACGGGCCGCACCCCGGTACCCGAAGCGATTCAAGACGCCCCTCACGCTAATGAATTATCACAACTACGTACCCGAATCATCAATACCTATCACATTGCAAGCCAATTAGCCGACACACTTATCGAGCGCTATGGTGAAGCCAGCCAAGATTTTCTTCAGTGGATAGAAGACGAGCACCTGGATCACACCCCTATTATGGATGGCGTTCCTCTCTTGATTGCAGAGGTTAATTGGGCCATGCTAAAAGAACAAGCTCTCACGGTAGGAGACATTCTCATTCGCCGCACTGGCCTCGCCTGGTTGGGAGGGCTGACGCCGGAAGTACTCCGTCAGGTCGCGGTGCGAACCATTGCGGAAATGCGTCTGAGACTGGATTGGGACGGAGTCGAATCAGAGCGACAACTGGCTCAATTTTCCACCACGGCCTATCTCGAAGACGTATTGCGATTTCACCAAGCGACCCATCCCTGATCTAGGACATTGATGCTCAAAGGAGGAGTGGTGTGAATCAACCGACCATACATAAGCGATCCATTACGGTGAGCCCTGGTCAGCAAGGACGTATAGAACCGATTCCCTTTGTGGTTCCATCCAATACCTCCCGCATCACGGTCGCACTACCTCGTGGCTCATCGCCATCCATTGCCATCATTGACCTTGGAGTGGCTGACCCGTCACGCGTGCGTGGGTGGAGTGGAGGTGCGCGCCAATCCTTTCATCTGTCAGAACAAAGTGCCACGCCAGGGTATCTCAAAGGTCCGCTTCCAAAAGGCACCTGGACGGTACTTCTTGGTCTGTATCGCCTGCCCAAAGAGCCCTTCACCCTTTCCGTGGAGATCCAGGTCGAAATTTTTTCTCCGAGATGGATTCCGGGAGATCTTCACCTTCATAGCACCCATAGTGATGGTCTATGGGATCTTGATGAACTCATCGCAGAGGCCGCGTCTCGGGGACTCCAATTCATCGCGTTCACCGACCACAACACCGCCAGCCAAAATTTTTCCATTCCCGCATTGAATACGTCTCTCACCCTTATACCAGGCATGGAATGGACCACCAGTAGGGGCCACGCCAATGTGTGGGGGTTAGTCGACCCTTTGCCTGACTGGCGCGTGCTGTCGCAGGCCGACGTCGATGCCAAATCCGATAGTCTCCTCAAAAAAGGAGCGCTAATTTCCATTAATCATCCTTTCGATGCCTTTCAACCCGGCGTCAAATGGGACTGGGAGATGGCCAACTTTCCCTGTGTCGAGGTCTGGAATGGACCGTGGCGCCCAACCAATATGGCAAGCGTGAATTGGTGGGATGAACAACTGCGTCAGGGATATCGGATAACCGCCGTAGGTGGGAGTGACTTTCATGCACCGGGCGATCTGGTACGTTTAGGCGAGCCTACCACTTGGGTGTGGGCAGACACCCCAGGTCCTAGCGGCATT
>NZ_JBYCKN010000177.1:0-12842 GCF_057473405.1 Sulfobacillus sp. TH-112 | reverse complement strand
GCTACACTCATGGCACGCCGCGATAGCTCTTCTCGCAGCGGTTCACTCACGAGTGCGCGCGTTGCCGCTTCGATCCAAAGTTCCAGATCATCCTCGTAAACCCAGAGGGCTGCATGACCCAACACGGCGTTCAATGCTTCACTGTACTGAGCCACAATCGGTGTACCCGTCGCGAGTACCGCCGAGAGAAATGAGCGCGCAATCGACACGGTATCCAGTACCCAGAGAGCATCCGCTCCCATTACCAGACCTGCCAGTTCACCCTCCGAGAGGTCTCCGACAAACACGACGTTCTCTGAAAGGCCCAACCGTCTTACCACCGGAGCCCAACTACTACGCACCATCAAGCTATCCAATAACACCAGTTCACCACCGTGGGATAAGATGCGACTCGCCGCGGTCAGCAATTTAGTCAACGTCGCTCCATTGGTATAACCCCCACCATAGAGAATCCGGGGTCGGGCTTCCAAATGATACTTTGCGGTCACACCAAACACATCTGACAAGTTAGCAGCGGGAAAATAGATTTCCGATACAATACGCGGGACCGAAATGACGTTCGGCACCGATTTGACCTCAAGCGAGAGTGATTCTCCCACCACGACGGGCAGGTGGGGCCAGCGTTGATGAACGCGTAGCAGTTCCTCGTCCGATGGGGCCAGCAAAAGGGTCCCATGTCGTGGCCCCTCCCACTCCGATCCTGCCACCCACCGATCCTCCGCTCTCGGCCATAATCCGCGGCGCGATTTCCTCTGGACCATCTGCGCCTTGATCTCGTGCGCCTCCAGTGCTTGAATCAGCGCCTCCCAGCTAGAAGTGCTCATGATGTCATCGACCGCTCCATAAAACGCGAGACTCTTTAGCCCTTTATTGCCCATGGGTAGTGGTCTTCCGTATCGGAAGAGGAATGGCCCCACGCGTTGGCACCCGTGACGGGGCGCTCTGTTGGTCTAAGAAGAATACCTGCGAGCTATGAGTGGACTCGGCGAAAAACAACCAGCGCTCCAAAATCGTCCCCGTGAAAGCCGTCATCGCGACTGCAATTCCCCAGATGCTAGTTCGGGTCACCAAAATGAGACCCAAGAAGACCATGACGCCCACCACCAAAAAGACGACCGTCAACCAGCGCAGCAACTGGCGCTTGCGCTCCACAATCACCGGCCATACTTGGGTTTGAGTACGATACGGAGGTTTTGTTGTGCCGGTATCCTGCAGGCGAAATGGGGCAAAAGGTAAGCCAGTCGCCGTTTCTGCACGAAGATTGTGCCGAGCGCGATCAAAGTGACCCCAGTGCAACAACTTAATCAGCAAGGTGGCAACCGCCCACAGCAACATTGCCAACACCACCACGTGTAACTCGGGTTTTGCCAAAGGTGCGACGATGGCCCCCACTCCCGCGCCTGAGAGCATCCCAACCATCAAAAACGAAAGCACAGTTATCGGAGTATGCCAACTCAGCATCGCTGGAATGGTCGCATACAGCATCGCCGTCACCCACATCGCGAGAAGTGCCGTCGCCACGGAAATCCATGCCCAAGCGATATAGAGGGCGCCATGCTGTCCTACAAAGATACTCCAGGCAGCAAAGATGGCCAACGCTCCCCCAAACAATCCCGTGGTGAGCGCTTCGCGGCTCAACCAGGAGGTTTTCAAACGCCGCAATACATAACGGGCCGCCTTAATTTGATGCATGTGAAAGAACGAGGCGACCCCACCGGTCCCTGCGGCGACCAAGGCTAAGAGTACTAAAATGTCAATGCGAACTGGCGCGATTCCCCCCATGGAAATGAGCAAAGCGGCCAACAGCGAAAGCCCCCCAGCAATTCCCTGCCCTATCGTCAGTACCATTAGCGGACCCGTAGGACGCATAGTTAATATCGCTCCTTTAATGCCTCTTCGAGGACATCTTTGCTAATCGGGGACGGTTCGTTTCGCCGCGGAAGATAGTGCACTGAAGGCCGCGCCCCTAATTCCGGTAGCAGGCCAAAGCCCTGGCGCTCTTGAACCAGCCTAGCGACCTCAGAATTGGGATCATCAAGATCTCCAAACGTGCGCGCGTGAGTTGGACAACTTTGCACACACGCCGGCTGCCGTTCGTGATCCGGCAAAGACTCATCCTCAATGCGGTCAATACAGAGGGTGCATTTTTTGACCACGCCTTCTTCCTCATCAAACTCGCGCACTCCATATGGGCAGGCCCACATGCAGAGTTGACACCCAATACAGGAATCATAGTCAACTAAGACCACCCCATTGTCCTCGCGCTTATACGATGCGCCGGTGGGACAGACTGGGACACAAGGCGCATCATAACAATGCATACAGGCTTTCGGCAGATAGAGAACCGACGTATTGGGGTAATCCCCACTTTCCATCGATACAATGCGGTTCCACCACATCCCATCAGGATCCTCATAGGGCATGTCGTCAGGTACTGGGCCGAACGCCCCCGAGGTATTATGCTCCTTGCAGGAGACCTGACAACTCTTACACCCGACACACTTATTCAAATCCGTAATAATCGTTAGTTGCATCGTCGTCACTCCTCATGGTGTGAATTCGCACTGCTATACGCCAAATGCACAATCTCCGGAGCCTTGTTCACTGGCTCGCGTGCGCTCACTTTCGGCCAAACCTCATGCACTTCTGATGGATAGATACGCACACGGGCATCGTACCATCCTGCTTGCCCAGTAATCGGGTCGTTGTTGAAATACTCATCCCCATCCGCTCCACTCAGCCGATCTGGAATAATGTGGTTAATGAGTACCGCGCGCTGCACCTCGGGACTCGCCGTATCGAGTGCCCAGGATCCAGGGCCCTTTGCAATCGCATTCCAGGTCCAAATGGTCCCAGGCTCCACCGCATCAGAAAAGCGCACCTTCCCCGTCATCCGTCCGATCCGTGATTCCATCCATATCCATTGCCCATCCTCAATCCCGAGTTCTCTGGCCTTCTGAGGATTGACATAGATGGGGTTCTCATTGAGCAGTTGACGAAGCCAGGCATTATGCGATCCCCAAGAATGGTATTGGGTCATGGGACGCTGGGTAATGATTCGCAACGGATACTTCTCATCCTCCCCGCCTCGGTCTTCCAGAGGAGCGTACCAAATGGGCACCGGACTAAAATACTCTGCCAAGCGTGCTTTTAACCGTGAATCTGTGGGTCGATTCTCACCATTCCATTGTCCCAATCCAGCTAATCGAAACGTTTGCATCGGTTCAGAATAGAGATGGAGGAAGATGGGATCTGCATGGCTAATAAACTTGACGCTCTGAGCCCAGTCGAGATATTTCTGATTCGCCATGCGATAGTAGCGATGATGATCGGGAAGGTGAAATCTCCAGAACGCTTTATGACTGGAATAGGCATCGAGTTGATGAGGATTAGGTTCACCGACAAACTCCTCGGTACCATCCGCTCCCCGAAATCCGGCTAAAAGGCCAACTCCAGACCCGGGTTCGGTTTCCCAAAACTGAATGAAGTCGGCATAGTCACGATATTTGGCGACCCCTTCTTCAACAAAACCGGGCAGTTGCAGTCGATTGGCCAGTTCAATCAAGACATTGGCGCTCGGTCGACTCTCCGCCATCCAAGGAACCGCCGGTTGACGAATCGAGTCAGCCGGACCATCAGGTTCTGAAATGGGGCGATCCTGAAGTGATGCCGCATCCCAACGTTCTAAATAGGTGGTGTCAGGGAACACAATATCCGCATAGGCCACCGTTTCAGAATCAAAGGTGTCAAATACGATGGTATGAGGAATCTTATATTCTCCGGTAATCTCATCTTTCGCCGTCAACATATCGCGTGTACTGAGGGTATTCCAGCTCGAATTCCAAGCAATATTGGACATGTAGATCATAAGCGTATCAATGGGGTAGGGATTTCCCGCCACCGCGTTGGCTATCACATTTTGAATGGTCCCGTGCGCTGCCAAAGGATATTTCCATGAATAGGCCTCATCAATCCGGATAGGCGTATCGCCACTTACTAAGAGGTCATCCGGTGAGACGGGATAGCCGAGTAGCGGAGCCTTGGCCGCAGTATTGGGCTGATAGTCCTGATCCTTGGGTGCCGGTTTGACCGGAGGTGGTACCGGTTTCGGGTACGGGCTCTTATAGAGAAACCCCCCGGGCACGTCCACGGTGCCGAGAAGCATCATCATATCGAAAAGTCCACGAATGGTCTGAAATCCATTGGTATGTGCAGCCAGCCCCCGCATAGCATGAAATGCGACTGGGCGACCGACCGTTTCTGTATGATGTTCTCCGTATACATCATCCCATGAAATGGGTAACGATAGGGGCTGATGCTGAGAGACTTCACCCATTTCTAGTGCTAGCCGCACAATGGTTTGCTTGGGAATCCCGGTAATGGCTGATGCCCAAGCAGGCGTAGCCGCTTCGATCTCTCTCTTTAATACTTGAAAAGATGGTTCGAGGACCATCCCCTCATGCTCATAGAGTCCCTCTAATACGCCGCGTCCTTTAGCATCCATGAATGGTACAATCTGTCCATCCGCTAAAGCCACCAGCATCTGGCCATCGTTGCTGCGATGAAAGAGTCCCTCTTGCGCCGTTCCCGGCGCACGTATCACCAAACCCGGCGCATTGGTCCAATGCCTCAAATATTCCTCATCAATGAGTTTCTCTCGCCAGAGGACATGCATAAAGGCCATGATGAGCGCACCATCGGTCCCAGGTCGAATGGGTACCCACTCGTCTGCTAAAGCACCATAACCGCTTCGCACAGGATTCACGACAATGAACCGCCCTCCGCGTTCTTTCAATCCCGAAATCGCCAACTTTAGTGGATTTGAGGGATGATCTTCAGCCACGCCAAACATCATAAACCATCGCGCATGCTCTAAGTCTGGCCACCCAAATTCCCAAAAGCTTCCTCCTATCGAATACATTCCGCCGGCTGCCATATTAACAGAACAAAATCCACCGTGGGCGGCCCAATTCGGTGTCCCGAATTGCCGAGCCCAGTACCCGTTAAAGGTTTGCATCTGATCGCGTCCGGTAAAGTAGGCCAGCTTTCGGGGATCGGTTTGACGAATATCCCCCAACCATTTCGCCGCCGTAGCCAAAGCGGTATCCCAATCGACGGGAACTAGGCGGCCTTCGCCTCGGGGACTACCTGGCTCACGCATGAGCGGCTGTCCTAACCTCGCCGGACTATATTGAGTCATGATGCCGGCGCCGCCTTTAGCGCACCATACCCCTTTATTGACAGGATTTTCAGGAATTCCTGATAAAAATCGAATTTTGTCGCCTTCCAGCGTCACTTCGATGCCGCACCGACACGCGCACATATAACAGGTGGTATGAACCTTACGCAGTGGCTCTGGGGTTACTTCCTCCGCAGGACTTACCCGTGTAGGTGCATTAGCCATACTATTTCTTTCCCTCCATCCATAAAATCGTTACCATAATGGTACCGTTGGAAGGAAAGGGTGAGCGTGCGCATTTCCTTATTACGCAACACACAATATTGAATGGAGGAGCTTATGAACGAACAGGTATGGCGCACATTCAAGGCAGTCAGTGAACATCACAGTATCTCGCAAGCATCGCGAATGCTCAATTTATCGCAATCTGCCGTCAGCCAGCACATTCATCAACTGGAGGCGGACTATGGCGCCGAACTTTTTATTCGCACGTCCCAAGGGGTTCGCTTGACCGATACCGGGGAAATCGTATATCGCCACATTACCAATCTCTTAACCATTCTCGAAGACTCGCGTCAACGTGTGCAAGAACACTTAACCGAATCTCCGGCCCAGCTCACCATCGGTGCCAGTTTCACCATTGCCGAGTATATATTGCCGCACGCCCTGGCTCGAATTGATAGCGCTTCTGACCGGCAAAACATTGCTGTGTACATGGCCAACTCTCATGAGGTGCTTGATCGTGTCGCCCACCGAGACATTGACATGGGTCTCATCGAAGCGCCAGTCAGTCATCCAGAACTTATCGCCCGGCCCTTTTTCGACGACCATCTTAAAGTAGTCGTCAAGAAAAATACCCCATTTGCCCACCATCAGAACATTACCCTGCGCGACCTGATGACGCTTCCTTTTATCGTCCGTGAACCCGGCTCGGGAACGCGCATGGTCTTGGAACAATCCCTTAACCAGTTGGGCATCTCCCTTGACGAATTTAACGTCCGCTTTGTGTTAGGTACCACGCAAGCGATTAAAGCGATGATTCGGGAAGGTATAGGCCATAGCATCCTCTCTCCGTACACCATATTGCCTCATGAACGCGCACTTTTTCACACGTTGTCGATTCAAGAACTTCCGCTGCAACGTAGTTTTTCTTTGGTTCATCATCACGATTTAGTGCATCCTGTCGCCAAACGGCTGATCCGTACACTCTTTAGTGTCGCCTGGGATGAGGTGTTGGATCCGCACGAATAATCGCGCTCTCGCAGGAAAACCTACCACTCAGGACGGTGGTACTAATGGTTCAACGAAGCCTTCTGAGGGCGTTTGCGGTGGGATTGATGCTGTTCGTGGCCATGGACCTCATCGATCCGAGGCCGATGGCATGGCACCCTCTGGGAGCCGTCGTCCTCCTCATTGTGTTAAGTCACCTATTACTATTAGATTTGCCCCCTGTGTCATTCCCTCCGCTAGGCAAGGGGATGGAAAGTTTCATTGCCACACTGTCGGTATTGACGATGACCCTGCATCGACTCATTCCCCTCTTTTCGCCCCATTCTCTCTTAGTACTCACAGTGTTGATGGCTCTTGCGATGGGTTTTTTCGAATGGTTTATTGAAGAAAAGTTTCGACTCCCCGTCGTTAAATAGATAGAGCCCGACCAGTTGTACGGTGGGTGCTACACTCTTTTTGCGCCAAATCTCCGTGGAGGGTGACTTGGGTGCCTTAGATCACTATAAGAAGGCCTGCGTGACGAATCGGAGGCCCCGACTCACGCCGACCCACCGCTAGTACTAAAAGCCTTAATTACAACCATGGTTCCGAACCACCGACAGCGGTTCCTATCGCGGAATGTCAAAAGCGTGTGATCAACCAAGAATCCGGATGCCACAAAAAAAGTGCCCGACCAGCGGGCACTTTCCCCAATCAATCAATCAACCTAGCCACCCATTTATCTATAGTAGCCACATGGCTAAAAATCCCGTGAGAAGCGATGCCACGGCCACCATGGCCGCGATCTTCACCATATCTTTCTTGGCAATTTCTTGGCTTACCATGGCCATAGACGGTAAACTGATGGCGGGAAGAGCCATCATCAGCGTCCCCGCTGCACCTAATCCCATGCCGTAACTCATCAGAGTTTGTACGATGGGTATTTCTCCGGCAGTCGGGATGACAAACAGAGTGCCTACCACCGCGACCAATAACATCAACCACAAGCTATGCCCAATGGCAGGAGACATCGATGGAAAAATCCAGGCACGCACTGCCCCCAATACCATGACAATAATCAGATACTCAGGAATGAGCCGTATCGACAATTGTCCCAATACCCGAAAAAAGCGCCCGAAGCTAGGTGATTCGTTAACCGGCGGTGTGATGTCTTGAGTGATCGGAGCTTTTCCCCGGTCAATCCACCGGTCTCCCAACCACGAGGCGCCAATCACCAATACCAAGCCCATGAAAATCCGCAAAAACGCCCAATTCCACCCCAATACAAACCCCATAAAAATGATGGTCGCGGGATTCAAGACCGGATTCCCCAACCAATAGGCGAGGGTCGCTCCAGTAGATAGTTTTTGTTTCTTCATGCTTACCGCAATCGGTGAACTACAGCATGTGCACATCATCGAGGGGATGGCAGCGGCCATGGCCAATGTCCGGCTCCGTGCGCTCATTCGTCCCAAGACTTGAAATAGCCATGCCGCTGGCAGCAATGTTTGTACACCCGCTCCCATCAACAACCCCACAATGTACGCAATCCAAATATCCTTGATGTAACTTGTGGTATAACTCCAAGCTGCGGCCCAGCCAACTTTTGGTGCGGCAGCATGGGTACCAGTTAAAATAGAAGTACCAATGCTGTGGTGGATAGCGGCACTGAACGCTTTAAAGTAGTACGGTTCCCACTTGGCATAAAACACCCCCAGGACGGCAATAGCCACAAAAATGGCCACCGCCCATCGTGTGCGCAAGGAGGACTTCGTTCCCTCCGGCAGCGGCATTTGCATTCCTTTTTCCCTCACTTTCGGTCGTTTAAATCTCTAGCGCCACCTCTCCTTCCACGACAAGTCCAATGGGGAAGAGCGGTACGCCGCGCTCTTTAAAACTCTCATCAAGCGCATCTTTCATTGCCGGCGACGCGGTGAAAAGCAATCCACCTGAGGTCACGGCATCGGCCAGCAACGCCTCCAGCGGGCCCTTAGCTCGATTCCTCAACAGCACATGCGGCTCAACATAAGACCAATTACGTCGACTCCCTTGCGGAAAGGCATCTGCCCTCGCCATGTCTAACGCACCGGGAAGAATCGGCACCTCATCCACAGATAGATGAATTCTGACGTGGGACCCTAGCGCCATTTCTAAAACATGTCCTAGGAGTCCAAATCCGGTAACATCAGTACAGGCCCCTGGATCCCCAACCGCTGCGATTGCCTCCTTAGCCAATCGATTCGACGTACTCATCATCTCAATCGCCGCCGCGATAATGTCGTCACTGGCTCGCCCGTCTTTAATCGCTTTCACCACAACTCCCGTGCCAATAGGCTTGGTCAAAAAGAGCCGTTCTCCGACTCGGGCCGTATCATTCCGCCATATATGATCGGGATGAATTATCCCCGTTACGGCGTAGCCCATTTTGGGTTCGGGATCGTCAATGGAGTGTCCGCCAATGATAGCGGTTCCCGCCTCTCGCATCGCATCTTGCCCTCCCTGCAGCATTTCTGCCACAATCTCTGGACTGAGGGTGTCAGCCGGAGTGGCCAAAAGGTTGAGCGCGGTTAATGGCGTCCCTCCCATTGCGTACACATCGGACAGTGAATTCACAGCCGCGATTTTTCCAAATAGATAGGGATCATCTACAACGGGAGTGAAGAAGTCGACCGTTTGTACCAGCGCGGTGTCTTGATTTAATTGAAAGACACCAGCATCGTCGTGACTCTCGTTCCCCACCAGGACTCGAGGATCGCGAATGAGCTGTTTAGGCAACCGGGTTAAAATAGCATCCAGATCCTCTGGACCCAACTTACAGCCTCACCCCGATTTACTGGTCATTTCCGTCAAACGGCGTTCCATACGATCCCTCCTCATCACGGTATGTAATTTAAACATAGGTAACCTCGCTTTACTCCGCAATTGTCATGTAAAATATGAATAACCAGTGCGCTGTGGAGGGATCAAATGACTATCGACGACTTAGAACTCTTTTGGGCTGTGGCGGAGCGGCAAAGCATCACTGAGGCAGCGCGCGCCGTCGCTGTGAGCCAACCCACCGCCAGCCGCAGGATAAAGGCACTGGAAGAGGAAATGGGCGCTCCCCTCATTGATCGGACGATCTTCCCAATCACCCTCACGCCGTTTGGATTTCTTTTTCTCGATTTTGCTGATGAGATGTTGAAACGGTATCGCCATCTCCGTCTACAAGCCGGCTCAAACCAATCCATCATTGGGACGCTGACGATTTCGACCAGTAGCAGTCCGGCCGCTCGATTGGTCACTCGCTGGATGTCCGACTTCTTAAATGCCAACCCAGGAATTCACCTTCGTCTTGCGGAGATGAACTCCGCCGCAGTAGAGCAATCCATTCAAGCAGGAGAGTCGGGCATTGGATTTATGGGGCAAAAGCCCCTCTCATCGTCGCTGGCTTCCCTGACCATTGGTGAAGACGAAATCGTGCTTCTCGTACCGCGCCATGGATTTTTGCCAAATTTACATTATCCTCTACCTTGGGATATTCTCATCACCCTTCCATTCGTCATGAGAAGTGCAGGTTCTGGCACACAGCAAGCAATCTCACGCGCCTTATTCGAGCGGGGATGGCCATTGCCCAAGCATGTGGTGCTAGAAGTAGAAACCGGATCTGCCCTAATTGATGCCGTGGAATCGGGACTCGGGGCTGGCTTTGTGTCTCGCGAACTACTCTATCGCCGTGACCTCGTCGCCTGTGAGCCGGTGGCGATTCGCGGATTTTCCCTCACCCGTCCCTTTTATTGTATCTACGATCCGGAGCGCATTGCACACGACGCATCAACACGCGCCTTTTTGCGTTATGCATCCATGCGACTGCGGCAGGAAATTCCCTCCTAGGCACCATCCTGTTTTCCCGGTATCCTATACCATATCGTTCCCTACTTAGGAGGTTTTACCGTGAATTCTCCCCTCACCATGAAATCGCTCTTAAATGCCAGCCTCAAAGACATTCAGTCCGCGTTAGATCAAGGAACACTGACATCCGCTCAACTGGTATTACTCTATCTAGAAAGGATAGCCCGCTATGATCGTTCCGGTCCCACCCTAAATAGCGTGATAGAGGTCAATCCCGATGCCTACCAAATAGCCCAAGCACTGGACCAGGAGCGCCAGCTACGAGGAGCCCGCGGTCCACTTCATGGCATCCCCATCCTCATTAAAGACAACATCGCGACCGGCGATAAAATGCATACCAGTGCCGGGTCGTTAGCGCTAGCATCTGTCTATGCTCCCAGCGATGCCTATTTAGTCGAACGCCTGCGCGCGCAAGGGGCAATCATTCTCGGGAAGACCAATTTAACCGAATGGGCCAACTTCATGACGGAAAACATGCCCAATGGCTATAGTTCTCGCGGTGGCCAAGTCAAAAACCCCTACGGTCCAGGTCGGATCGATACCGGGGGGTCTAGTTCCGGATCGGGCGCGGCCATTGCTCAGGGTCTCGCAACACTCGCAATTGGCACTGAGACGTCGGGCTCCATTTTGAGCCCCTCAAGTCAGCATTCGTTGGTTGGAATCAAGCCTACCGTGGGACTCATCAGCCGATTTGGCATTGTGCCAATTTCTCAGAGCCAAGATACCGCCGGACCTATGGCGCGCACGGTATACGATGCTGCCACGGCCCTGGGCGCCCTCACTGGCTATGATCCGAGAGATCCTGCGACCGGATCGTCGGAAGGTCGTGCCCAAGTCGACTATACCACTGAGTTACGTGAGGATGGACTACGCGGGATGCGTCTCGGGGTGCCTCAAGAAGAATTTACCGATTCGCTGACTGCATCTCAAACACAGCTATTGCACAGAGCAATTACAGATTTAAGACGCCTGGGTGCGAGCGTTGTCGATCCGGTAGAAATACCATCGGGGAAAGAACAGAGCGACTATACGGTGCTCGTGTATGAATTTAAGGCCACCCTCAATGCCTACCTATCATGGCTTGGAGATCGCACCCCAGTACATACCTTGAGAGAGGTTATGGAGTTTAATCAAGGGAATGCCGACCGATGCCTCCAGTTCGGTCAGGTTCAGATGGAAAAAGCCGAAGCAACCTCCGGCACCCTGACAGAACCAGAATACATTCGCGCGCGAACTCGCGACCTCAAACTCGCGACCGCAGACGGCATTGATCGCGCCATGAATGATCACCGACTCGATGCGCTGGTTTTCGTGGCAACTCAGGGTGCCGCCATTGCCGCGCGAGCGGGCTATCCTTCTATTACTGTGCCCATGGGATACACCGATGATGGTGAACCAGTAGGGCTTACGTTCACGGCACGATCATTCGAAGAGTCAAAACTGATTCGAATGGCCTATGCCTTTGAACAAGGCACTCAATATCGCATTGCCCCGAATATCGAGTCGGACTAGCTATCCCTAGTGCAGGAGTCGACGTGCCCAGAACGGCACATCCACACCACGAGCGCGCATCAGCGCGGCGATCATTCTTCAAAAAGTGGCCGAGGATTCTATGAGGAAAGCCTCACCCGGCCGCTCGATTCCAATCCGAGAAATAGCCACTAGTGATATGAGAACTCTTGCCGGCCAGTTTCAATGACGGTGAAGCTGTCATTTGAGTCATCCCATGTCATGCTCTACACGCTTGCAAGAGGACGAACCGCCCGGGGGTCTGAGTGTAGGGAAGATTCGGACCCGTGGATGGCGTAACTCATATTATTATGCGATCCGCAACGCCTGCCCCCCCTGACGAAAGTCGCTAAGGGGGGCCAAGACGTGCACTCATTGATAAGGTAGCCTCAAGTGGACTCCAACGGCAAAAATTAATGTTTCAGTATAAGTGGCTGGCGTTGAGTGCCCGGAAGCGCCGGATCGTCGCATTCAATAGATTCACAGACCGCGAGGTCGCCCGGGACGCCATGTCGATCGCTTTAATCACAATCGCGACTCGGAGAGTGTCGTCTGCGAACCCCAGAAGCGCTGCCATCACGTCGTCCAGGCACTGCACCGCCGTGTCGGTGTAGTGTTGGCTGTCCTCTAGGCGCCCTTGGTTCCACGCGATTTCCGCCTGGGTACCAGCCAATTCGCCCCACTGGTAGGCCCCCGCCGTGCCATTGCGCAATGCGCTCGAGCCACTGCCGAGCGGCATCCCCGTCAGGTCGGCGAAAGATGCTTCCTCACTGGCCAGTTGAACCAAATTTAAGTAGGTGTAGCGTGGCTGTGTAGCGATGGGGGTACTGCCGGTATACCATGGCAATAAATTCGGTCCACCCAAGACTCTTCGTCTCGTCGATGACTCTGTCTAAAGCGTTGGGTTCGGTATCCCTTACGTGCGGGTCCAAGAAGTCCTTGTTTCGGAGCGGCTCAACCATTTCTGTGGTGTTGCCAAACTCGGATACGATCTTCCGCACGGGTAACATGCGATCGTTTCGGGCCTGTTTCATGCTAGCCATGGTCGATTCGG
>NZ_JBYCKN010000176.1:0-3839 GCF_057473405.1 Sulfobacillus sp. TH-112 | reverse complement strand
GAAGCCCTTTGTGGAGAAAATCACGACCCAAGCCGCGCCCAGTGAGGTCTGGGCGCAATCCCAATCCCAGCTCGATGCCGTCCTCGTGCTGGGAAAAGGTATAAAACCCCATCAACGCATCTGCGTCGTCAAACCCTGACCAATAGGATCTGCCACGTTGGGCCGGATCGAGGAGCTCGTCAAGATCCTCTGGATCGTTCTTCATATCATAAAAAGCATACACCCCGGGATAGTGCCATTCGGCAATGGCTAGTGCCTCGTCTTGTGTCATCAGAGCGATTCGGAACACCACCGCATCCATCGAATACCTCTCCTTGCGTTCTCCCTATCCAGCGTCCGCTGCACTGCGCCCAAGCAACAGGTATAAGATCAGACCAATGACCGGCAAAATCACAATCAAGATGGTCCAAAGAACCTTGTGTCCGATCCCGCCCCGACCAAGCAATACGCTGACAATAGAAAAAATATCCAGAACCAAGACCAAAAGTCCAATCCAGTGAGCCATCCGTATCACTCCTTCGAAGTTCTTACAGGGATAGTATTCGCAAGATCGGCGATTTTTGGGTTAGCTAACCCGGACACTTTCAGCGATTGCCCCCAGCCAATTAGAATCAGACGTAGGAACCGTCATGAGCACTTCAACCCAACTGTGATTCGCCCACTCTATGTATAGGTCCTGGTCCGCTGTGCTGCCACTATGCGTAATCGCCGTCCCATAGGTATTAGCTCCCAGTACTACCGAGGCAGCCCCAGGTTTTGCGCCGACAACCCCGAGCACGACGCGATAAGAAGTGCTGGGAGCGCCCCAAGACCATTGATTGGGCGACACCGCTTCCGCAGTATTCATCGACGTGGGCACACGGAGACTTAACTGTGCCCCGTGATAGTTCTCGACTTCCTCGGTCCAGTTACTAGACGACGGGGTATTAGGGGGATAGGTGGTCGTTTTCGTCACCACGGGATGAAGCACTAGCGACGTCGACTTATGCGGATGCGATACTTTTGCCGGCGCGGGCGCCGCTGCTTTTAAACGAGCCAGCTCTTGAGACTGATGGTGGATGATGTACACTGCGCCCACAATCACTAGTCCTCCAATGACAGCTAGAGGCCATTGCGGGAAACGCCGACGAGTCGCATCCGCAGGGAATGAATCACTGGGCGCATGGAGCCTTCGTCCACAGTGAAAACAGAACTTATCCTCCGGCATGATGGTTTCCTTGCACTGAGGACAATGCAACGTTCGTCGTGCTTGCTTTCCTGCCATCGCCCTTCCTCCTCTACTCCCAGATAGAGACCCCACGCCAGATCCTCACTCTCTCGTATCCTACCTCTATTCTACCGAGTCGGGTGTCCCATGAGATACCCCTAGTCCTGATATCCTAGAGATATCTCACAAACCATTCATCGGCTAGTCGACGCGCCGTGGCCAGTTCGGTTTGCTCTTCGAGGTCTTCACCCATTAGGCGGTGCTGTACATGGGGAAATTGACGCACTTCCACGGTGGTTGCCGGATGATTGCTCCATTGACTAGCAGCGTTCTGCATCCATTCCCACTTGGCCACTTCATCCTTCGCTCCATGCATAATACACAGCGCGGTGTCGCGAAGATGCACATTTCTAGAGACATCGTACGATTGCAATCGCTCCTGAATATCGGGACTATCCCATGGATAGTCAGGATAATAGTGCATGAGATAATCCAAGCTCGGTACGCCTCCCATCGTCACGACCGCGCGTACTTGTGGATAATCAATAGACCCCCACAAAGCCACGAGACTACCAATGGAAAACCCGAAAAGTCCCACCGGGACCTCCCCTAATTCGTTGATGATCAACCCTAACTCCCGTCGTGATTCATCAAGAACTGCGGCAAATAGAGACTGAAAAACGTCCTCATCTCGTCGCTTCATAAGGTTCGCACGCGATTCCCGCAAAATGGGGAGGCGCCAATAAATTTTTGTTAATCCGTCGCTCGGAGGATAGCCCTCTTTGAGCGTCTCTGCGGTAGTACTCATACCGTGAATCACAATCACGTGCCGATGATTTTTCCCTAAAGGTCCCTCAACGACGGCATACTGTTGAATAGCGCTCATATCATCCACTCCCTATCATACTTGTTGAGCAAGGTTTCCCCAGCCATCGTCCCATTCCTCTATTTTCCATAACGTCTTGCCACCGAAAAGGTTACGCCCCTTGCGTCACCCTCGGAGTTGCGTTAGGCTTGAATAAGACAAATTTTCCCAAAAGAGGTGAGCCACTTGGATGCTGCAATAAAAAAGGATGCCCTACGACTTTTTACTTATGGGCTCTATGTCGCCACCGCGGGCTCGGGCGATGACCTCGCGGCAGGCACGGTCAATTGGGTATCACAGGCTTCGTTTGCTCCACCTTTAGTGATGGTGGCGATCAAAAACGATAGTCATTTGCACAGCGTAATCGATAAGAGCGGTAAATTGGCACTTAATGTGTTAGGAGCCGATCAAAAATCCATCGCCCAAGATTTCTTCCGCCCGAGTCAACGTGAGGGGGAAACATTGAACGGACACCCATTTGAACCCGGCTCCAGTACCGGCGCACCGCTATTAAAAGAAACGCCGGCCTTTGTGGAATGCCAAGTGACCGATACGATCGCGCGGGGAGACCACACTATCTATGTCGCCGAAGTGATTGAAGCCGGGATCCATGGTGAGAATGCCCGCGCACTAGACATGTGGGACACGGGATGGTTTTACGCAGGATAAGTGACGGTGAGCGCATCAGCTCACGCTGATGCGCTCTCTGCCGCCTGTCGAATCTCTTCCAGTTCCTGATCATCTATAGCCCGTTCGAAACGCCGAAATCCTGCCATGGAAAAGCCATGCTTTTCCGCCAACACTCGAATCTCACGCACTCGGTCTACGTCAATCGTCGGCCCTAGAGTAAAACATTCTAACCGGCCCTCAAGCGCCAAAATCATGGTTTCGGCCATACAAGCCTCCACCATCTTAGGAGGAAATCCAAAATTAAAGCCCATGTCTGCATCTCTCCCAGGCACTTCAATCACGCCACCGTCCAGGACAAGCACATCTCGGCGGGTCTCCATCACGGCGCGCGATAGATTACGGGGCCGTGCAACATCGGTCACGACGGCTCCTGGCTTCAGATCGTCGGGATGCACAATGACACCGGTGGCCGAGGATACCGCCACCACCATATCCGCGGACCGCACAGCCCGTGGAATGTCTGTCGTCCAATTCACATCCACTCCGGGATACAGACGGCCTAATTCCGACTTTAGTTGAATAAGGTGCTCCTCGGTGCGTGCCACGATGGTTAGGTGACGCACCTCCTCCGCAAGGAGCATGGTAGCCGCTCGCCCAATTGAGCCGGTCGCTCCAATAACCGTGGCACTTGCCGTGCGCAAATCCATCTGCATTCGTTTCGCAGCCAATAATGTTCCCTCAACCGCGGTAGCTGTGGTATAGGAATTTCCGGTGGTAATCGGCATAGGCGCGCGTTCAGCTAAGGTTAGCCCACGATCTCCAGCGATCTTAGTAAATGCTCCCAACCCGACAATTTCCGCCCCTAACTTCTCTGCTAACCGTGTCGCCGCCACGAGCTTATTCAGCACCCACTCGTAGGGCGCGTTCAAAATGATCTCAGGGGTTAACGGCAAGCCAATCAGCCACCCTTCGAGCTCTTCTCCTGTTGGAGAAACCACACCCGTCACATGGCCGGTCTTGAAAGGGCCCACCTGCTTAAATGCCCATTCCACCATTTTGACCGGTAAATGTTGCGTGATCGGGAACTTCCGCGCAAAGTCATCAAAACGTAACGGGTGGATAATAAAGGCAAACTTT
>NZ_JBYCKN010000175.1:0-47263 GCF_057473405.1 Sulfobacillus sp. TH-112 | reverse complement strand
CGGGCACTCTTGACCCATTCAATGCCATCGGTCTCATGAATATGCGCCTTCGGGTGATCGAGCGCCACCGCAATCTCGGGAAAATATCGACGCCCCGCCTCGATAACACGACCGTCAATTTCCACCAAGTGTGCTTCTTCTACACTCTCATGCTTAAGAATTTCACGAATCGCGCCGCCATCTCCCCCACCAATAACCGCCACCTTGGTCGGATTATCCAGCATAAAGAGCGGCACGTGCGTAATCATTTCATGATAGACAAACTCGTCCCGAGCCGTGGTTTGCACGGCCCCATCGAGACTGAGGAGCCGACCGTAGGTTTCCGTTTCTACCACAAGCATCTCTTGAAAGGGCGTTTTCTCCGAATGCAGAATCTCGTCCACACGCAAGCCTAAGCTGAGCGAATCGGTCTGATATTCGGTAAACCACGTTTGCGGTTTCTTCACCATGCTCCTCCTCTAATACCACAGAGCGACTGCAGCAAAAGCGCATCCAATCGCTTGTACCCGATGCTCCACCGCTCGCACAATCACGCGTTCCACTTGCCGCCCGCGTTGCCGAAAAGCCGCACGCGCCATCTCTTCCACAGTGGCCGCAGCTTCTTTCTCACTACAATGACCCGAAAACTCCATAATGACTCCGTATTGGTCGGCGTCACCAACCGCGATCGCTACGGCAGCCGCAATCTGGGCCCCTGGTTCCTCCGAGGTAATGGTGCCGTACGCCGTCGGCAAAAGACTCCCCGGCGCGACTCGTAAATCGGGTACTTCTGTCGCGTGTGGCGGAAGAATTGAGCTGACGCGAAGAAGATTTAAGTTACCAATTCCTGCAGCGAGCAGCGCATTATCAAACGCATTTAGCCGGGTTGGACCTTCGGCAACCCCGGCCATCACCGTGAATTTTTCTGGTGTGGATAACAAATGACGTGCCTCCTAAATTCCCCATAGTCTTGGCTATTATAGCAGATGTTTCTACAATCTCAAGTTCCCATAGACCGGTGAGTTTTGCACAGAATTGACAGCGTAATGCCCGACGTACGCTGGCCATACTAAGGGCCAAGACCAAGGTCTGACATGATGCTGCAAGGAGGAGAGGCCATGGCTCGACACGGACGACAACATAGCCATCATTTGGGGGACTGGATAAGCCGCCAGCGCCAGCGTATCGCGAGGTCGCTGGCCCAGACTGGAGCCGTAGTGAGCCTGCCCGCATTAGTGATCGCCGTGGGTGTAGTTCTCGTACCGACAGCGTGGGTGTTCTTCCCGGCTCCCAACGAACCCGCCGATACCAGTATCTATGATCAGCATGGCCATTTGGTCAGCGTGATTTATGCCGCCCGAAACCGTCTCCCAGTGAGCTATCAAACCATCCCTTCGGTGATGCAAAACGCGCTGGTCGCCATTGAAGACAACACGTTTTGGATCGAACCGGCAGTGGATCCGGTAGGCATTATGCGGGCAGCGGCCGTGGATATCTCTCACGGGCAGATTATTCAGGGTGGAAGCACCATTACCCAACAGTTAGCCAAAAACCTCTATCTGAGCGATCAAAGAACCTTTTCCCGGAAATTCAAGGAGCTTCTCATTACCCTAAAGCTTTCCGCCATCTATAACAAACAACAGATCATCACCATGTACCTCAATGACGTGTACTTCGGCGAAGGCGCCTATGGGGTGCAAGCCGCCTCGGAGCGCTATTTCGGGCACGGCGTGTCCTCGCTCACGCTGCCGGAAGCCGCATTATTAGCCGGCCTAGTCAATGCACCGAGCTATTATGACCCGTTTGTCCACCCGCGGGCATCCCTGACGCGACGCAACGTGGTATTAGCACAAATGGCCACGCTACACTATATCTCGCCCGCCACCGCCCGAACCGCAGAAGCCGCCCCCTTAGCGTTGAACGGCTCTCCTCCAGTGGGCAATCGGGCGCCGTTTTTTACAAAATTTGTCGCGGACCAACTCGCAGCCATTGACCCATCCATTGGAAAAAATCTTTTTAGCGGTGGATATCACGTGGATACGACCATGAACTGGTCCATGCAACAAGCCGCCCAAAACGACATCATGAACTATGGCCCCATCAACGGAAAAGTCCATGGCGTCTGGGAGCCCGAAGCAGCGCTTGTGGCAATCAATCCCAAAAATGGCTATGTCGAGGCACTGGTCGGTGGCGATGATTACCAAAATTCTCAATTCGACCGAGCAACCAAGGCGGCTCGCCAACCAGGATCCGCCATGAAATACTTTACCTATACCACGGTCATCAAAGAAGGATATTCCACGTCCGCCGTCAAAGACTCAGCTCCCGTCCGCTTCCCAGCAGGCAACGGCAAGTGGTATGTTCCGCACAATTATGGGTATGTCTACAATGGTCCGCTCGTCATTCGACGAGCGATTGCCCTCTCAGACAATATTGTGGCCTTAAAGTGGATGGATACTGTCGGTCCCCCCGCCATGATTGCGACAGCTCACGCGATGGGGATAACCAGCCCTTTGGCCGATAATTTGACCACCACGCTGGGGTCATCGTCGGTCACCCCCTATGAAATGGCTCGAGCCGTCGCCACCTTGGCCAATGGCGGCTATCGGGTGCGCCCACTGGCGGTATTGAAGGTGACTAATGCCAATGGTAAGGTGGTCTATCAAGCCGCTCCAAAGCGCACCCGCGTGATCTCGCGCCAGGTGGCCTATGTGGTCACCAATCTCTTTAGCGCGCCCCTGTTATACTCGGGCGGAACGGCTCATGATTTAGAGCCCATTTTAGCGGGGCGTCCTGCCGCGGCAAAAACCGGGACTTCCTCCAAGCAGCGGGATGCCTGGCTGGTGGGATTCACCCCCCAGTTGGCCACAGCCGTTTGGGTGGGTAACGACAATGATTCCCCGATGGGACTCACCGGAGACGCTGGAGCGGGCCCGATTTGGGCACATTTTATGGCAGATGCGCTAGCCAATACGCCATATACTCGGTTCCCTAAACCGCCGGGCATTGTGACCCGCACGGTGTGTGTGAAAACAGGACTTTTGAGCAATGGCTGTTGTTCCACCTATAATGAGGTCTATATTAAAGGAAATGCTCCGACCGAGGTCAGTCCCGGATGTGGGCTTCCCCCATCGGGAGGCAAAGTAAATCCAGGACTCGACAAAAGTCACACCGATACCGCTTCCGACATTCTGAAGTCCATCCTGAAGGCGATTCCCTAGTCATTGCGCTTCGAGAGCCACTCTTGGTACTCTCGAAGCCTGCTCTTCGTCTGCAAGGTCGCGTAAGAATTGCTGGTAGAGAGCATCATCAGAGCTGACTAGCCGAAAATTCTTCCCAAGAGGCTCCCGCCGACGATGCCTATCAGGACCGCCGCTGCTGTCACCAACAGAAACTGTACTCCACTTTTCCACCATGACGACTTCGCCACCTTTGCCTTAAGAACCCCTAATGCAAACGCCACCACCACGGCAAAAACAATGGCCAAAATTTCAGCGATATGCACATTGCGCACCAAAAGATAGGGTAATACAGGAGGAACCGCTCCAGCGATAACCGCCACGGCCATCACCAACGAAGTCGACCAGGGACTGTCCATCGAGTCTAGCAGAATCCCTAGCTCCTCTTTCATCATAAAATCCACCCATCGATCTGGGTCAGCGGTCACACGCTCGGTTAATAACGCCACTTCATCTTGGTTAAATCCTTGGGCGCGATAGATCCCTTCGACTTCCGCCCGCTCTTCGTGAGGAATTTCCGCCACCTCACGATATTCCCGTTCACGTTCTGCAAGAAAGTATTCGTTTTGAGCAACCGTCGATAAATATTGACCTAATCCCATCGACACAGCGGCCGCAACAACGGCCGCCAAGGCAGAAATAATGACTTGATTGGAGGACATTCTCGATGAGGTCACCCCAACGATAATTCCCGTGATGGACACCAGTCCATCATTGACGCCGAACACGACCTCTCGAATCGACCGGGCGCGTGGGGTATGCACCTTAGCTTCGGAGTGATGTGTCATTTGTTCCAATGGCCGAATCACCTCACCGCTATTCTACTCCCAGTCGACCTCTTTTCGCGACCTCACCCAACAAATATATTCTTAAAATCGCGCGTGCTCACATTCTCGTAGTGCCAGTCGAACACCTGCGCGAGCGACTCCTCAACCCCCGGTTGGACCTCGGCGATGGTCATCGGTTTATCCAAGAGTTGAGCCAAAGATGTGACCCCTTTGTCGCTGATACCACAGGGAACAATCCCCGAAAAGTGCGCGAGATTGGGATCGACATTGAGAGCAAACCCGTGTTGGGTAATCCACTGACTGGCTTTCACTCCAATGGCCGCGACTTTGTCTTCTCCGACCCACACGCCGGTGTGATGTGGCATTCTCCCGGCTTGGAGGCCATACCCTTGAAGCGTTCGAATAATAGCCTCTTCCAGTTGGCGGAGATATTGATGCAAATCGCGTCCATAGTGTTGCAAATTCAGGATGGGGTATCCCACTAGTTGACCGGGCCCGTGATAGGTAATGTCCCCTCCGCGATCTACTTGAAACAACTGAATCCCTTCTTGAGCGCGTCTCTCTTCATCCCAGAGCAGATTATTCAGTGAGCCGTGCGCACCACGTCCCACCGTGTATACCGGGTAATGCTCCAAAAGAAGAAGCGTTTCCGGAATTTCCCCGCGCAAGACGCGCTCTCCGACTTCACGCTGCAAATTCCAGGCTTCTTCATACCCGAGAATCCCTAGTCGAACCACATTCACTGTCCGCATATTAGACCCCCTGAGGTACTTGCGACGCGGCGTGATAGGAACTGCGTACCAGAGGTCCCGACTCGACGTGACGAAATCCCAACGCCAAGGCTTCTTCTTTCAGATCCAGAAACTCTTCGGGTGTGTAGTAGCGCTCAACCGGAAGGTGTTTCTGATCAGGACGTAAATACTGCCCCATCGTCAAGACATCCACCAAATTCTCGCGCATATCGACCATCACCTGGTGAATTTCCTCGCGAGTCTCTCCTAATCCCACCATGATGCCCGATTTCGTGACAATGCGGCTATCCTGCAATTTCACTCGACGCAAGAGTTCCATGGTACGCTCATATTGCGCCTTTGGACGAACCCAAGGATAGAGTCGAGGCACCGACTCGGTATTGTGGTTGAAGATATCAGGTCGCGCCTTGACGATACTTGACAGTGCCTCCCAATTCCCCATTAAGTCCGGAATCAATACTTCAACACCGCAATCCGGCACTTCAGCCCGAATTTCTTCAATACACCCCACAAAAATTTCGGCACCACCATCGCTGAGATCATCGCGGGTCACGGACGTAATGACCACATGGCGAAGACCCATATGTTTGGTGGTGGCGGCGACACGTTTGGGTTCTTCACGATCTAATCCGATGGGCCGACCCGTGGTGATGGCGCAAAAGCCACAGTTACGCGTACAAATCTCTCCAAGGATAAGAAATGTTGCCGTTCGCGCTTCCCAACATTCGTAGATATTAGGACATAACGCCTCTTCACAAACCGTGTGAAGGGTCTGCGAACGCATCAAGTCCTTGAGCTCCAAATAATTTTCCCCTTGGGTTAACCGTACTTTTAGCCACGAGGGTGGCTTCGGTCCCGGCGCCGTACGTGACGGATGGGCCATTGGAAGTGGCGTGGGTTCCATGCAATACTCCCCCTCTCGTAATGACAACCAACAACCTAGGGGACGACCGCTAAAGGCCATCCCCGCACGCTGTGGTCTAATAAAGCGATGTTTCCGTAGTAATACTTTCCAAGTGCTTCTTCACTACTTGCAAGAACTTCCCAGCTTCAGCGCCATCGACCACGCGGTGGTCAAACGACAGACACACGTTCACCATCGAACGAATGGCAATCATATTCCCCACCACCACGGGGCGCTTCACGATGGACTCCATGGTCACGATACCCACCTCCGGGGCATTGATGACCGGATAAGTCAGTACTGTGCCCACAGCACCCGTATTGTCGACGGTAAAGGTCCCGCCGCTGAGATCGTCCATTGTCAATCGACCAGCGCGTGAACGCTTCACCAAGTCTTGGGTGGCTTTGGCTAAACCGACAATATTCTTTTGATCGGCATCCTTCACCACCGGGACAATGAGGCCGCGATCGGTCGCAGCTGCCATTCCAATATTGACGTGCTTTTTCATCACAATACTGTCGCCGTTCCACTGCGAGTTCATTCCCGGCACAGCCCGCAGTCCCTCAACCACAGCTCGCAACATGAAGGGAAGATAGGTGAGAGAAATCCCCTCTCGAGCCTTAAAGTCCTCTTTGATGGCTTCGCGTAATTCTGTCAGTCCCGTGACATCCACTTCCACCATAAGCCAAGCATGTGGCACCGTCTGCTTAGAGCGAGCCATCCGCTCAGCAATCACTTTGCGGACCGGTGCTAGCGGCTCCACCTGGTCATCCTCGTCGATCACCGCTGGCGCCGACTCCATGACGCCAGGCTTTTCTGTTGCGGATTTCGACGCCGAAGGACTAGACTTCGCAGCCGTATTTGCACTGGATGTGTCCTTATGCTTAGCCGCTTCAAGGATATCGTCGCGCGTGACCCGACCCCCTGCGCCCGTGCCAGATACATTTTGCGGATCGATGCCATTTTCCTCGGCCAGCCGGCGCACCGCGGGAGAATATCGCCCCCGCCCGTCAACCGAAGCTCCGCGTTCTTTGGTCGTATCCTCCTCCTCAGACGCCGCGACGGCGGCTTTCGGCTCCGGTTCAGCGGCTGGCGGTTCCACAGTAGTGTCCGAACTGGATGCGGCGCTACCCTCAACCTCTATTTCGCAAATGGCCGTGCCAATCGGCACCGTCTCACCGGGCTCGACCAGAATCTTCGCTACTTTTCCCGTGACCGGAGAGGGCACCTCAGCATTTACCTTGTCAGTCATCACTTCTAAGAGTGACTCATACTTTTCTATCTCATCACCGACATTCTTCAGCCACTGGCCAATCGTGCCCTCGGTCACCGACTCCCCTAATTGCGGCATAGATACTACTTCTGTCGCCATATGCTTTCCTCCTCGTCTTGCAGTGTCAAGTTAAAATTCGGCAAGTTCCCGGGCTTTATCGCGGATTTTTTCTGGAGTGACCATGAACGCATGCTCCAACGGGGCGCTATATGGCATAGCAGGGACGTCCGGACCAGCCAATCGCATAATCGGTGCGTCAAGATGAAATAATGCATGCTCGGCGATTAGTGCACTCACTTCACCGCCAATCCCTCCGGTGAGATTATCTTCATGCAGAACGAGAACCTTACCGGTCTTCTTCGCCGTACTCAAAATCGCCTCCACATCCAATGGTCGAATCGAGCGCAAGTCAAGCACTTCAACAGAAATGCCGTCTTTCTCTAATTCCTCAGCCGCCTTTAACGCATAGTTGACCATCAAACCGTAGGTAATAATGGACACGTGACGACCTTCTTTTTTCACTTCAGCCTTACCGATGGGTATCACGAACCGTTCTTCCGGCACTTCACCCTTGAGCGAGCGATAAGCCGCCTTATGCTCAAAATAAAGGACCGGATCCTCATCTTGAATAGCTGCAGCTAGTAACCCCTTGGCGTCATAGGGTGAGGAAGGGATAACCACCTTGAGCCCCGGCACATGGGCAAAAAATGCTTCGACACTCTGCGAGTGATAAAGGGCTCCGTGGACTCCCCCACCAAAAGGAGCACGAATCACAATAGGGACATGAAAAGCCCCATTGGAACGGTAACGAATACGGGCTGCCTCTTGCACAATTTGGTTGATGGCCGGAAAAATGAAATCGGCAAACTGAATTTCCGGTACTGGGCGCAGTCCATTCACTGCGGCACCAATGGCTGTCCCCACGATTGCGGCTTCAGCTAAGGGCGAATCAATGACCCGCTCTTCCCCAAACTCTTTTTGAAGACCTTCGGTCACGCGGAACACCCCTCCGCGCACCCCAACATCTTCGCCGTAGATAATAATGCGCGAATCTCGCTGCATTTCCTGACGTAAGGTTTCTCGAATTGCCTCTAAGTAACTTAATACCGCCATAGTGTCTCGCCCGGCTCTCAGGTTTGCCGCCGGACTTTGCCCTCCTTATCTGGTTTCAAATCCGTCGACTCGCTTAGGAGCCATATACGTGATCGGCTAAGGTTGCCGGATCAGGCAAAGCGGCCTGCTCGGCAAAGTCCGTGGCGTCGTTGACAATATCTTTAATGTCTTTTTGCATCTTCTGGATCTTCTCATCGGTCAAAATGTCTGCTTCCTTGAGTCGTGCTTCAAACATCGCAATCGGATCGCGCTTCTTGGCCTCTTGCACCTCTTCACGCGAGCGATAGGCACGATCATCATCATCACTTGAATGCGGTACAAAGCGATAGGTTTTGGCCTCCACCAAGGTCGGCCCTTCGCCCCGCCGGGCTCGATCCGCGGCTTCCTTCACCACCTCGTACACTTTGACCGGATCATTGCCATCCACAATTACTCCCGGCATGCCATAACCACTCGCACGCGCTGCCACATCCTGAACCGCCATCTGCTTGCGCGACGGGACCGAAATAGCGTACCCGTTGTTTTCATTGAAGAAAATCACCGGAAGCTTATGTACGGCCGCAAAATTTAACGCCTCATGAAATTCTCCTTGGCTCGTCGAGCCCTCGCCAAAATACGCGACAGACACCCGTCCGTCGTTCAGAACCTTGGAGGCCAACGCCAAGCCTGCCGCATGGACATCCTGGGTCGCCACGACCGAGCCTCCTGTCAAAATATGCAGCTTCGCATGCCCCCAGTGAGCCGGCATTTGACGCCCGCCCGAGTTGGGATCATCGGCACGCCCTAAGAGGTGCAACATCACTTCACGGGGTGTCATGCCATAGGCCAAAACGAGTGCTAAATCGCGGTAATAGGGTACAATCCAATCTTCGCCACGGTTTAGAGCAAACGCTGATCCAACCTGTGCCGCCTCATGGCCATTAGAGGTATAGACCACCGGGGCCCGTCCCTGACGATTCAATATCCACATGCGGTCGTCTACCGCACGAGCTAGGAGCATGTGATAATACATGTCTAGCATAAGCTCGGGAGTTAATCCATTATCCGACACCCTCACCCTCTCCTTTCTGCCTTTCATCATTATGATGCTGGGGAGGAGCCATAAACATGGTCGAACAAGCTATCGGCATCGGGCAGCTTGGCCGCCTCCGCAAAATCCGTAGCATCGTCCACTTCATGTTTGATGCGCTGTAAGAGCGCATCTTCGGCCTCATTATCCCAAAGGCGCTCCGAGGTCATCCACTCGCGAAATTTGGGGATGGCATCATCACGTCGTTCTTCTTCAAGTTTCTCTCGGGTCCGATACGACCGGTCGTCATCGTCACTGGAGTGCGCCGTAAACCGGTGCGTTTTCGCCTCGATCAACGTGGGGCCTTCGCCGCGCAAGGCGCGGCTGCGCGCTTCATACACTACTTGATAGACTTGTAACGGATCCGAACCACTCACAACCACTCCGGGAATCCCATAACCTTCCGCTCGAATGGCGACATCGGCAATGGCCATTTCGCGCTCTTGCGGTACAGAAATGGCATAACCGTTGTTCTCCACGAGGACAATTAACGGCACGCGCTGCACGGCGGCAAAATTCAATGCCTCATGAAATTCTCCTTGGTTAGTCGATCCTTCTCCTAAGGACGTCAGCACCACACTGGACTCGTGACGAATTTTCGCCGCCCAGGCCAGCCCCACCGCATGCACAACCTGCGTGGCAACCGGTGAAGAACTGGTTAAAATGTGCTTGGCTCGGTGCCCAAAATGGGAGGGCATCTGGCGCCCACCAGAGCTCGGATCGTCAGCTTTCCCTAACTGCGCCAGCATGACTTCTCGTGGCGTCATCCCAAACGCCATGACCATAGCCATATCGCGATAGTAAGGTGCTAACCAATCGGTCTCAGGATTCAAAGCCAATGCCGACGACACCTGCACGCCCTCTTGGCCTTGGCCGGAAATCACAAAGGCTGACTTCCCTTGGCGGTTCAAAATCCATATGCGCTTATCCAACTCGCGACTTAGCACCATGTAATAGTACATGGTGTGAATTCGCTCCGCATCTAGATCTAAGCCATAGAGCGCCTTGCTCTTTGCCACTGTGCGTCCCCCTCACATTAAATGTGAATTGCGTGTCCATCCACCGCCAAAGCCGCCTCATGTAACACTTCAGACACGGTGGGATGAGCATGAACACTCTCCGCCACTTCCCACGCTGTCGCTTCAAGAAATCGCGCTAAGGCCATTTCGTTAATATAGTCTGACGCATGCGGTCCGACAATATGGGCGCCCAATAACACGTCCGTCTTCTTATCTGCAACCAATTTGACGATACCCTCGGCTTCCCCTAAAATCATGGCCTTGCCGTTCGCCTTAAAGGGGAAAATCCCCACCTTCACTTCATATCCGGCCGTCTCGGCTTCTTTTGCTGTCAAACCGACGGAGGCGACTTCGGGGCGAGAATAGGTCACACGTGGCACGCGATGCGGATCCAACAACTCCGGTTTTTGCCCCGCAATGGTCTCCACCGCAATCATCCCTTCGTGGGAGGCTACATGAGCCAAGAGATACCCACCGATGACGTCCCCAATCGCATAGACATGAGGTACATTGGTGCGATAGTGGTCGTCCACCACAACAAATCCGCGATCCACTTTCACTCCCACCGTTTCAAGACCAATATCCTCGGTAATAGCCTTGCGGCCAATCGCGACCAACAGTACATCACCACTCACCGTGGCCTCTTTACCATCACTCCCGGTAACACTTGCACTGACGCCCTTACTGCTGGTCTTGACGCTTTTTAAGTCAAACTTCGTTCCCGCTAAGATCTTAATGCCACGGCGTTGCAGCATTTTCGCGAGTTCACTCGCCACCTCTTCGTCATCTTGAGGCAAAATATGAGGCAACATTTCTATGATAGTGACGTCGGCTCCAAAGTCATTATACATTGACGCAAATTCGACTCCGATGGCTCCTCCGCCCAATATCACAATAGACTTTGGTATATCTGTCTTTTCAAGAATGTGATCCGAACTTAAGATGCGCTTGCCGTCAAACGGAAGGTCTGGTAATTCACGCGGAATGGACCCGGTAGCGATCACGATGTCCTTAGCTTGGAGCGTCACTTTACCCTTTTCCTGCGTCACCTCAATGTGGTTGGCATCTAACATCCGTCCCCAGCCCGCCACAGTAGTGACCTTATTCTTCTTAAGAAGAAACTCCACACCCTTCCACAACTGGGTGACGACCTTATCCTTTTTGGCCATTGCCTTCCCATAATCGAGGCCCACATTCTCTGCCACCAGGCCAAATTCCTCACGATGTTGAAATGTATGTAACAATTCCGCTGTGTGCAATAGAGCCTTCGTCGGAATACACCCACGATGCAAGCAGGTGCCACCAACTCTCCCCGAATCAACCAAAGCGGTTTTAAGGCCTAGTTGCGCGGATCGAATTGCCGCCACATATCCTCCGGTGCCGCCTCCTAATACCACCACGTCAAAGTTGGTCTCCGCCATTCCTCGATCCTCCCCCACAATACTGCCGGCTGTTGCGATTGTCTCCATGAAGGCGACTTGTCCCTGTACGACCCTCAGCCCTTATCCATGAAGCAATCCCACCAACGCACGAAAATCCCGTCCAGATTCATTGTTCAATCCAGACCGAATAGATATCCGTGACTCCCAAGGTTCTTTCATCATCCTCCATGGTGGGCACACGATCCCACGATTAGAGGCTACCTAGAGCCTAACGCTTTCATAGGATTCTCGCAAGCCAACCGCGATTAAAGGAAACTTACAGATTTTGTCGAATGAGTCTCGTAACCGTACCCAAAAGCACATCGTGCCTTGTCGTGGGTACGTGCGAAGGAGGACCACTGTGAAGGTCACGATGCGGGCTCCCCATCGTTTAAGCATTGTCGAGAACCTGGCGTTAAGTTTCTTCTGGTTTACGTCCAATATGCAATGGACCGCTCTCATTATTATTATCGTGCCCGAATTGGTGCTCCACATGGTCGGTGCTACCCGATCAGGAAGCTCGGTCTCTTTGTTGACAGCTTTGGGGGCCCTTCTAGCATCCATTATTCAGCCCATTATTGGCGCTTTGTCGGATCGGAATCACAGCGCAATGGGAAGACGCCGCCCGTATATGATTGTGGGCGTGATCGGCACGGCCATCGCCTTAACCTTGATGGGTTTTATCCACCAATTTACGGTATTTTTGTTGGTCTACCTAGTGTTACAACTGTTCTCGAACTTAGCATCCGCCCCCTACCAGGCGCTCATTCCCGACGTCGTGATGTTTGAACAACGTGGGGTCGCATCGGGGTATATGGGCCTGATGAGTCAAGCCGCGATCATCGGGGGCGTCCTGATACCGACTTTTTTCTCGATCCGGTCAACATTTTTGATCTTGGCGACCTTGCAAGTGGTAGGACTCCTCGTCACGGTGTTCGGGGTTGCCGAAAGGCCCCTACAGGAACGCGCCGCTCCATTTGACATGGGCCTCTTCCTCAAGAAGTTTTGGATCTCCCCGAAACAACATCCGGATTGGTGGTGGGTCTTTTTTACCCGTCTTTTGGTAATGCTGGGATTTTCCACTCTAGAATATTATCTCTACTACTATCTCCATTTTGTCCAACATTTGGCCAATCCGAACCCTATTCTCGACATTGCACTCATTGCCGTCACCGCCGCGTCGTTGCTCTCAGTGCTTACCGCAGGCTGGCTTTCTGACCGCTGGAACAAGAGAAAAGTGATGGTGATTGTCGGTGGATTGGTGATGGGTTTAGCAGCTCTTGGCTTTGTGTTTACCCATTCCATCACCATGGTGATCGTGTCTGCCGCGGTGTTTGGACTGGGCTATGGAACCTACCTGTCGACCGACTGGGCACTCGCCGTCGATGTGCTGCCGCCAACCGGAGATGCTGCCAAAGATATGGGATTGTGGTCCATTTCCCAAACCTTGGCGCAAACCATTGCCACCGCCATTGCCGGTGTGCTATTGGCCATATGGGTTGTGCACTTCGGACAAGCGCTCTCCTATCGCGCCCTCTTCGTCATGACATTCATCTATTTTGTCTTGGGATCCATTCTTGTCACCCGTGTCAAGAAGGTGCGCTAGTTGTTGCCACTCATGCTATGATTAAAATACCCACTATGGTATGAGGAGGTCAAGCATGGTTCGTCATCTATCCCCGGAACGGGTATCTTCTATGGCCCGTTCCGGTCAGGCGCTCATCATCGATGTCAGAGAAGGGAGCGAATATCGGCTCGGTCACATCCCGCGAGCCAAGCACATTTCATTAAGCCAGTTAACCCAACGCCTCAAAGAGGTGCCCAAAGAGAAGACCGTCGTCGTGGTATGCCGCTCTGGCAATCGTTCGAGTCGTGCCGCAGCACTATTGGAAGAGGCCGGGTTTCGCAATGTCTTTAACATGGCGGGCGGCATGGATCATTGGAAAGGTCCCACAGAAAGCCACTAGATCTGTTCATCTGGGAGCGTTTTACGCCGAAAGCGATCATGATCTCGCGTATAAAACTTTTCCATCACCTGGGAGAAGGTCGCATCCAGGTCGATCCCTTGGCTGTTGGCAAACGACACCAATACAAAGAGCATGTCGCCTAACTCCATCGCCAGTGAGCCCAGAGGTTCACTGGCTTTCTTAGGTTTTGGGCCATAGAGGTGGTTCACCTCACGCGAGAGCTCCCCTAATTCTTCGGCCAAACGCAAGATCATAATTTCCGGGGAAAAGTAGCCTTCTTCGAATTGCCCTATCCACTCATCCACCGTGTGCTGCATTTCAGCGACGGTCATGGTTTAGATTCCGGATTCACGAACGAACGAGGGAAGGCACGATAGTACTCGTGCGGTACCTGCACGGTTGCGTCAAAGTGGAGGGCCGCAGAATTCACCCAATAGGGATCCTTAAGTAACCCTCTCGCAATAGCGATCATATCCGCGTCGCCTTGTTGCAGAACCGATTGCGCCAGCTCATAGGATTCCAATCGCCCCACCGCCGCCACCGGAACATGAAGCGCCTCTTTAAGCCCACGCGCGTAGACTACTTGATACCCCGGGAAGTCATGGATACGGACCACCGCATTGCCTCCGGTCGAAATGTCAAACATATCCACGCCACTCTCCCGATACACACGAGCCATGGTGAGCAACCGATCAAAGTCGTACCCCCGGTCGGTATATTCTGTTGCCGAAAGCCGCATCATCAGCGGCATCCCTGATGGCATCACCGAGCGCACCGCTTCAATGACCTCTTTGCCAAACTGGGTCGGCTCGCCATAACCATCATCGCGATGGTTAGATAGGGGTGACATAAATTGATGAATTAAGTACCCATGCGCGCCATGCAGTTCGATCGTATCGACTCCCGCCTCGATTGCCCGTCGGGCTCCTTGGCGAAATGCCTCGACCAATCGCTTGACTTCATCAATGGTTAAGGCATGCGGCACCCGATACTTATCGGAAAAGGCAATCGCCGACGGTCCCTCCGGACGCAGTTCGGGAGACTCGGCCTTTCGACCCGCATGGGCGATCTGAATGCCCACCTTGGCACCATAGTGATGGACTTGATCAATGATACGACGATAGGCCGGAATCTGTTCGTCGGCCCAAATCCCCAAATCATTCACGGTAATACGCCCATCGGGCACTACGTCCGTCATCTCGATCATGACTAAGCCGACGCCACCCACCGCCCGCGACACGTAGTGCACATAGTGCCACTCATTAGGTGTCCCATCCTGATCCCAAACAGAGTATTGGCACATGGGCGACATCATCACCCGATTCTTCACCGTCAGCCCCTTGAGAGAAAACTCATCAAATAATCCTGCCATACCTATCACCCCAATAAATTACGCTTTATGATACGGATGCCCTTGGATAATGGTCCAGGCCCGATATAGTTGTTCCGCCACGATCACATGGGCCAAGCCATGCGGAAACGTTAACGGAGAGAGTGACCATTGCCAGTCAGCGCGTCGTTTAACCTCATCACCGACGCCTAGACTACCGCCTACCACCCACACCACCCGGCGAGACTGATCTCGCCAACTCTGAAACCGCTGGCTGATCTCGTGAGAGCTGACCGATTGACCGTTCACATCTAACAGAATAGCAAACTCGTCACGACTGATCCGAGAAAGAATATGTTCTTGTTCTTTAAGCACGGCCCGCGATTCAGTGCCCCGGCGAAAGGGCTCTTCGGGAACGACCGCCCAATCCACGGGCACGTCACGGCGAAGACGTGTTAAGTATTCATCCACCAACCCTTTTAGTCGTGCATCGCGCGGCTGGCCCACCGTTAAGAGACGAAAATGACTCACGTATGATCCCTCAATGTCGTGACGAACTTTTGAGAAGTGTAGCATGCCTGAGCCATTTTTTCCAACGGTAGTCGAGATGGACCATGGTTGTCTTCCCACTAAAAAACTCGAAAAAAGCGCCGGTAAACGCTTGGCGGTGACCCTGTAATTCTGCCACGCCGAGAACCGTAGGGAGCGGCCTTCAGGATTGCCTGGTCGAAGTGGAACCGTCTATCAATATCAGAGATTGTAGGTCGGACAGGGCGATGAGGTTTCGGTATTCGGTGTAGCGTCCTCCTTAATCGGAGTCATTGGCCCCGTTCCGACCGTGATCCACCACCTTAGGACGTCTTATTCAGTACAGGAGGGGTCTCTTTCAATTTAATGGCTAACGTCAGGACAGCATTCCCCCGAATGACGCCCAGCGAGACCGTCTGTCCTACTGCTGCATGTTCCAGTACCTGCATGACATCACGTAGTCCATGGATGGGATGGCGATTAATGGAGGTAATGAAGTCGCCGGTGGTGATACCGGAAAGTGCTGCCGGACCTCCCGGTGTCACCGCGGTGACTAACATGCCAAACTCCTTACCCGGTACCTTCTGCAAGGTTGCTCCAATCCAGGGCCGCCGCACATGGCCATAGCGCAGTATTTGCGTAACCACATACTGTACGGTATCACTGGGAATGGCAAATCCAATTCCCTCAACTCCTGTTTGGGCAATCTTGCTGGAGTTAATACCGATCAACTGACCTTGGTCATTGACTAATGCGCCTCCACTATTGCCGGGATTGATTGCCGCATCGGTTTGAATGAGGTGGTATTCCCATCCATCGCGGTACATCACCCGATCCTTCGCCGACACCACCCCCACCGTTACCGTATGACTTAATCCCAAGGAGTTTCCAATGGCGACCACTAATTCACCCGGTTGAATGGTACGAGAAGATCCGAAGTGAATGGGCACAACGTGCTGGTCATGAATGCGGATCACGGCGAGGTCGGTGGTCGGGTCTGTTCCTACAATCCGAGCCCGATAGCGTTGGCCCCGGTTCAGCACCACCGTCAGGGAATCGGCGCCTTGAATCACATGATAGTTTGTTACGATATCCCCTTCCTGATTAATCACTACCCCGGACCCCATGCCCCTCAGTTGCTCACGATGGCCCACGACCCGATTATTAAGTACCACTACGACCGAAGGATCGACGCGTTTTGCCACGCTGACTACCGGCCAATGCAATCCCGAATTCAGGGTTTGTGGCACCGCTATTGTCATGAGCCATGCACCAATAAACATCCCGATAATACCTATGATGAGTGCTTTGATCGACTTCGTCATAGCCATCCCTCCTATCTAGGACAACGTATGCCGCCACAAGAAGAGATAGACGGAAGTGTAGGGCGAACGCGTCATCTCATCAAGGGTTTTGAGCGTTTGAGGGTTTAGCGGAAAAGTGGCACATCCGAACGATTGGAGCAATCATCTAACACCCCATGTCGGGAGTGCAGTAGAGCGCTCGATCAGGAGGGCCTCAGGGAGGAAGTTCTAGGCAGCCTGGGCCTTTTGTCTCATGGCAGGGATTGATATTTATCGGAGTCGAAAGCGGCATTAAGCGATGTCGTCATTGACCGGAAATGACCGCACGGCATTGACACGATCGCCGCATATATTTTACCGTGATAACAATGTATGAGATTAACTATAAAGAGGGGTGCCCGATGCAGATCCAATGGTTTGGCCAAGCCGCATTCTTGTTAACGTCCCACGATGGCACTCGCGTATTGATTGATCCGTATGACCGGCTACTACGATACCGTATGCCTAAACCGATCGCCGCTGATATTGTTGCGGTGACCCACAATCATGGAGACCATAATAAGATACGGGTCGCCTCAGGAGATTATCTATTAGTCAACGAGCCACGCGAGTATCGAAAAAAGGATGTTACCATCCAAGGATTTAAGACGTACCATGACCGCGTAAAAGGACGCAAGCGGGGTCAGAACCTGGTTTTTCGATTGAGCATCGATGGACTGACGGTGGGCCATTGTGGGGACCTCGGACATCGTCTATCTGAGGAACAATCCCAAAACATCGGCCCTCTCGACATTCTTATGATTTCTGTCGGAGGACGAGTCACCTTAAACGGGGAGGACGCCGTCGACGTCATGCAGCACTTACACCCCACCATCACCATCCCCATGCACTATCGTACCCCCGCATTATCCTTGCCCGGACGATTACTGTTCGATACCGTGGACACGTTCATTGAAGCGGCCTCGCTTCCTGTAGAACACAGGGACACCTTAGAGGTGAACTCTGCGACATTGCCATCATCTCCGACGATTGTTGTGATGCGTTATGAATGATCCATCGAAAACGAAACGCTGGTGTAACGGGTAAGTTCCAGGATGAGTAACAAATAAGGATCCTTGGGTACAATGACAATCCATATGGGGTCGCTCTTTTTATCGCCGAGAGTACCCATAATGATGAAACATTCGGCTCAGCAGCTACTACTGTTGTTCGATAATCACACCCTGCCTGTACGCTACGAAACTCTCACGAACGCCAAGGAAGGAAGCATCCCACGAAGGTGCTTCCTTCCAGCGCACTGAGGATTCCATGAGAGGATTTCTTCTCACCTTTTTGCATCGGAATGTCCGTGTCTAGGTCCGCGATCCGCAATCGCCGCACCGCTTGCGGATAACGATCCGCGGGTGCTTCTCGCCAGCATACTCTCTATATCCCTGCGCACGCGTTGGTAGCTGCTTGTAGCTCACGCCATACGACTTTTGCTGCGGATCCAAGCTTAGCGATGTGCCGCCAAATTCTAGAGTCCTTTCACATACCATTCCGATGCGATCTCAAGATGGTTCTCGCTCAGCATAGCCCGTTTCCCGATATCTTTGTGGCCACACACGACCAATACTTGAGCGGCCGCGAATTCCAATCGCGCTCGGGTACATACCTCGTCTAATAGAGCTGCCCCGACGGTGTCCCAACGCAGGCCGCCGCGAACCCAGTAGTCATCCACCAGACACGTCGGGCCCCCTGGCGCATACACCGGGGGAGACGCAACGATGTTGGCAATAATGAAGCCCTCCACCCTCCCCAGAGTGCCTCCCAAACCATCGCAAGAGTATGGGCGTCAGCCAGCACCTGGGCCAAGAATCCCCGATGATTCTCGCGCGCATGGGGGGCAATGCGCCAAAAGATCGACTGATAGCCTTCATATTGGAGACGCTTTTCGTGAATCAGGTCCGCAATGACATCCGCATCGTCTTGAGTCGCCATACGAATACAATTCATTAAGGATCCTCCCCACGTTGATTTTAGACGCGTTGAGCATCATGCTCCTATTTTTTCGGGTCGTAAGCCTCTTCCCCTTTGCTTTCCCTGATAAAGCACCGTTTCAGACTTCATACGCTCGCATCTTCGAAACGCACCCAGGTTGGCGCTACACCGATATTCCTAACGCCCCATAGGCTTTCGCCTACACCGCCAGGTCTGCCCTCTCTATCCGTCTCTTTCAATGAGAGTAGCAATACCCTGTCCTACGCCAATACACATGGTGGCTAATCCCTTGCGGGCGCCGCTCGTCTGCATCCCATAAATTAGAGTGGTTAAAATGCGGGCCCCTGAGGCTCCTAAGGGGTGGCCCAGAGCAATAGCGCCGCCGTGCCGATTGACGCGGGAGTGCTCAATCGGCAGATCATGCAGCACGGCAAGTACTTGAGCCGCGAACGCTTCATTTAGTTCCACCTGTTCCACCTCATCGAGGTCCCAGCCAGTCCGTGCCAGTGCCTTCTTCGTGGCAGGCACCGGACCATATCCCATAATCGAAGGATCCACTCCCGCCACGCCAGTACCACGGATCACGGCTAAAGGCGCAATGCCCCGCCGTTCCGCGAGTTTTCGCTCCATAAGGACGACGGCTGCCGCCCCATCATTGATTCCTGACGAGTTACCCGCGGTGACAGTGCCACCCTCACGGAACGCCGCTCGAAGTGTGGACAGTTTTTCTAAGCTCGTCTCTTTTCGCGGATGTTCATCCTCGGTCACATAATGCACGGTCCCCGTTTTCGGATTTTCTATTGGCACGGGAATCAGTTCTTTGAGAAAGTGCCCCGATTCTTGACTCGCCACCGCCTTTTGATGTGATGACAGAGCCCACGCATCTTGTTCCTTACGGCTAATGTGGAACTTATGCGCCAAATTTTCTGCGGTCTCTCCCATAGAATAGGGATGATACATCGCAGCCAACCGCGCATTCACCATACGCCATCCGATAGTGGTATCAAACATGGTTTGGTTCCCCGTGGGATAGGCCCGCGGGCTCTTTGGAATCACGAAAGGGGCGCGCGTCATCGATTCCACGCCCCCTGCCACAATGATGTCTGCATCCCCACTTTTAATCGCCTGATACCCGCGATTGACCGCTTCCAGGGAACTGCCACACAGCCGATTAAATGTCGCTCCTGGCACGCTCACAGGAAACCCTGCTAAAAGAAGCGCCATACGGGCGACATTACGATTATCTTCACCCGCTTGATTGGCTGCCCCGAGAAGAACATCGTCAATTTCTTCGGGGTCAAGAGAGCTATCCTCTACCACCTGTTTTAATACCAGTGCCGCCAGGTCATCCGGCCTGACATCTTTCAGCACACCACCGTGTCTTCCAATCGGTGTCCGGCGCGCTGCCACTATGGCTACTTCACGCATTAGCTGTCCTCCCCTTCCAGTTGCGAACTACCAACCATCTTCCGAATCGTCGGATGGGGACGAAATCGAGGTCCATACATATCTTCTAGTGCCCGTAATCCCCAATAGACGTTATCCCAACCAAATAATTCCGCGTAGGCAAACGGCCCCTTTGGATAGTTCACTCCACGTTTCATGGCATCGTCGATCGCCTCAGGAGTTAGACCCCGGGTCAAGAAGTCGACCGCTTCATTAATAATGGGAAGGATCTCTCGCGAAAAAATGTGGCCGATGCTATCCTCAATTGAAATGAAGGTCAACGTCGGCCATATCTCTTGGAGAAAAACCCGATCCGCCTCATCGGCGCCAGCGATGGTCAGAGTGCTACCTCCCGCCTGCACTAGCAGCGGATCATAGCCGATAAGCTTTATCGCATTAGCGGTCCATGCTCGTTGTGCTGCAATCGTGGCGGTAATCGACGCCGTCAAGACCATTAATGGTCCTTCGCCATCCAAGAGACGCAATCGCTCTTGTTTTTGCCGCAATGGTCCGATGTGCGGCTCAATCAGTACACCACCCCGGGGCACCGCATGCCCTTCTAGCCGGGAAAGTGCGTTCACGCCCTGGGTCATGCGCTGCCAGACGCCAAACTCCTGGTCCTCATTTCCCCAATAGGTGACTTGTTTAGTCGTCATAACGATAGAACCCCCGATGGCGTTTTCGTCCCCAATAACCTCGTGCAACCAGTTGTTGTTGCCACGGATGGGGACGATAGCGTTCGTCATAATAGGTTTGCTCAAAGACCGAGGTGGTCACGGAGAGATTCACATCTGTCCCCACTAAGTCCATCACGCGAAATGGACCCATGGGAAATCCTGCGCTCTGCATTACCGTATCCACGGCCTCCATCGGAGCCACGCCTTCATCAACCAGCCGCAGCGCTTCCAGGTAATACGGTCGGGCAATGCGATTCACGAGAAATCCCGGGCGATCCGGCACCACCACCGCCTGTTTACCTAATGCCACCACGAGTGCCTCTGCGGCATGCAGATACTCTTCAGAAGTGTCCAGTCCGCGGATAATCTCGACTAATCCCATGCGAGGCACCGGATTAAAGAAATGCAGTCCTCCGATGCGTTCGGGATGCTGGGTCGCTCGAGCTTGTAAGTGCGCAATGGAAATCGACGAGGTATTGCTCGCAAGCCACACCGACGCGGGGTAGTGTGCGTCGAGCTCGGAAAAAATTTGCTGCTTGAGGTCTAGGCGTTCCGGAACCGCCTCGATGACCCAATCCACCGACGAACTCAGAAGTTCCGACGAAAAGGTCAACGCTCCTAAATATTGTTCTATCGGAGCCGATGCCCGTCCCTTGTGGATATGCTTTTCGAATGCCTGCTGGAGCTTATGTAGAGCCCCTCTTCGTGCCTCAGCGTCCGGATCGGTCATCACAACCTCAAACCCCTGCATCAGGGCCACTTCCGCAATCCCGACACCCATCGTGCCGGAACCAACCACCATGATTCGCACCACTATCGCCCCTTAAATACCGGCTCTTCCTTGCGGAAAAACGCCTGCACGGCACCGAGATGATCTTCCGTCTCGGCGGCTTCAATTTGAAATTCCTTCTCGCGCTCCATAGCATCATGGAGCCCATGGGAGGCTCCCCAAGCTATCGAACGCTTGATCATTCCTAACGCGATCGGCGGGCCCTCGGCAAGACGCCGAGCCAGTCCATAGGTTTCCTCTTCCAGTCTATCGGGAGGCACCAATCGATTCACCAGTCCCCAATCGCGGGCGGTGTCCCCGTCTATCATGTCCCCGGTCATGGCCATTTCGAGAGCCCGCGAAACGCCAATAAGGCGAGGAAGAAAGTATGTCGATCCAGAGTCGGGCACCAATCCAATCCGCACAAAAGCTTGTGAGAAGCGCGAACCTTCGGCCGCAATGCGCATATCACACGCTAGTGCTAAAGACATCCCGGCCCCAGCGACAACGCCGTTTATCATGGCAATTGTCGGTTTCTCGAGACCAGAGAGCTTACGAATGAGTGGGTGATAATAGTGATCGAGGTGCGCTCCAATGTCGCGCTTCTCGCTGCCATCTCCAAAGGACTTCAAATCTTGTCCAGAGCAAAATCCCCGGCCCCGACCCGTCAACACTAAAACACGGACCGATGGACTCTTTTCGACTTCCTTGATCGCTTGCGTTAACTCCATCAAAAGTCCATCCGTCAAAGCATTGAGCGTTTCCGGGCGATTGAGTGCCACCGTGGCGACAGCGCCCTCTAAATTCCATTCTAGCCATTGGTATGCCATGCTCTTCCCTCCCGATTCATCGTTATCTCAACCACATGCCCGCCCCGTACGCCGCCTTTTCAATCAAGGATGCCATGGTTCGATGGGCTTCACGCACACTACGGGGGCGGTCTAATATGGGGTACACCCCTCGTAGCCCCTCCTGATAGAGGTCCGTGTATCCGTCTCGGAGCTCAAGGGCCAAACTCACCGTCGGCACCTTCATCATCTGGCCGGCATTCGCCATCACGCCCACGGCATGACGCCGACTATCGCGGGTCAGTCGGACACTGCCCGTCATGATATAGTCCACCGTGGCAATCACCGGTCGGATGGACCCCAATTCCACTAAAAATTCGGCCCCCGACTGAAATTGCGAGCCAAGAAAGGCCAGTGCCATCCCGAGCCCCCCTCCGACTCCCGTACAGGGCATGTCGCTTAACGGCAATGCAATATGCTCGGCCAACGCCGCCACAAAGCGTGCCGCAGCGAACATAAGCCCGCCATGGATGAGATCGAGTTGAAAGTCCTCTTGCTGGACTCGCATATTCCAGGTCATCCCGCTATCCGTCAGAGCCACAATCGGAACCGCTGGCGGACGAAGACCAGAAAAATCTAATCGTTCAACTTTCAATAAATGACGCGTGCCCGTGATGAGTTCACGATTTTCATCATCATATGCTTGAACTCCAAAGATCTGTAGGAGTCCCAGACCGCCGTCGGCAGCCAAGACATCACCGAGCGCAATGGCAATTTGACGAGGCGTATACGCGGATAACTGCATCACCATTTGTGCCAACGGCCGGCTATCGGTATACGCTTTATTCAAGACGGCCGGGCCGTCTGGATTGCCGAGTGCGTCTTTGGCGTCGAAAATGGCCGTCCCGTCCGGGAGGAGCGCCCATTTAACCTCTCGGCTATGGCGATTCGCCAAGACAATCGTTTCATGTTTTACCCGTCCACCCGCAATCCGTACGGCGATATCGGTTGTCCCAATTCCCCCGCTGGCCATGGGATATAAAAGACATTCGACCGATGGCCCAACACGAGCTAACCCTCGCGCTATAGATTGCGCCACGGCCTGGGCCTTCATCGTGGGATAAAATCGTTCCGGGGCCACCAAAATTCGCATCGTCAAACCCTCAGTATGTAGTAGTCGAACATCGAGGAGAGGACCCTCTCCATCGCATTCCGAGTCCGCTCCGCCAGATCTTCTTCTACTATAACAGAAGCCCCCCGCCTGAAGTCGTCACCACGGTCCCCAAAATAGGGAACCGTCACTCCCCCAATTCTCGCCATCGCTTGGTCCCCCTGAGGATGCCCCAATTGGGGTCCCGTGATGAACGACCCTCATGGTCTCACAGGGACTGTGGTCAAAGGTCAAGATGGTGTTCGGGTCGCGGCAATGCCTGCCAAGAAAATACGCCGTTATCCCTGGTTATCCGTATAATGAGAGAAGCACTAAGAGCATAGCGCCATAGGAAGGATGTGGATGGATCAGTGAGTATCTATGATTACGTGGTAAAAACAGCGGGGGGCGAGGAACAACCCCTAAAGACCTATGAAGGCTCAGCCCTCCTGATTGTCAATACTGCCAGTCAGTGCGGATTTACCCCCCAATATCAAGGACTTCAAGATCTTTATCGCACCTATCATGAACAAGGGCTCGCGATTATCGCATTTCCGTGCAACCAATTTGGCCAACAGGAACCTGGTACGGATGACGAAATTCAGGAATTTTGCCAAGTGAACTATGGCGTAGAATTTCCTGTCTATGCCAAAGTGGAAGTGAATGGCGACTCGGCCGCGCCCGTATACGACTACCTCACCAGTCTCGAGCCTGCAGGGCCGATCCAATGGAACTTCACCAAATTTTTATTCGACCGCACGGGACAGTTTGTCGGCCGCTACGAACCCCGCGTGACGCCGGAGGACCTCAAAGAGGTCCTTGAAAAAACGCTCTAGGGATAACTAAGGCAGGTTGGGCTGGTAGAGGATGATCCATTCCTCGCCAGCCCCTCTTGGTAATCAACCGATTCAGTCTTCGACTAATGTCGAGTGACGATGCGAAATTTCGCGTAGCCGTAATCCCCAAAAGGCTACCAGTCCTAAGAGGGAGACCACCACGATTATCGCCCCGAGAATATCCGTTCCTAGGACAATGCCAGACCATGGATTCCCATGTTTTGGCGCATACCCTATCAGATAGGGAGATGCCATCACCCACATTCCTGCCAACACCCCTAAGAGGCTCATCCAACTACCGATTTTCATGATGCATTCCCTCCTCCGCTGCGGTGCCCCTCTTTGGCGGCTAATTGCTCGGTTAAGTCACGCAAAACGGTTTCAGCCAGCGGGCGCAATAACTGGTCCAGATTGTCATCGTTACCACGAGGTACTGAAAATTCTTCGGGCCGCGACGCGTCCACCGCTTTGGATTTTTCCTCCATCACCCCAAGAGAAACAAGTTCCTTACGCAGCCCACCGTACCAGGCCATCAAGCTTATTAGGCCCAGCACCACCAACCCAATGCCAGACCAAAAGTCGCTCATGGTCGCATGGGTCCAACCGCCCACATTGGTGTGTAGCGCAAAGGGCCAGATTAAGAGTGCCATCCCAGCGACCACCACAACCGCAGACGTGGCCATTGGCCATACATATTTCGTGACCATCACATAACCTCCTACCTCATATCACATATTTTCGTTCGCAGCCCTGAAGACGCGTCGCTAGTGGCGACTCTCTACCGTATCCAAGGGACGGTCCGGGACTTCCGCCATCTGTTGTAACTCTTCTGGACTCGCGACGCCATCGAAGGATTGGCGCTGCCCTAGCGACACCGATAAATGCGCTAATGCGCGACGCAGTTGTTGCTCCCGTTCGAGCGGCGCATCGAGATCCGCACCGTCTTTCGCTGTCCACACGGCGGAAAGCGCCCCCACAAGGGATGCTCGCGAGTCGGAACCGGGACGAACTGGTCCGTGAACCCTTGCAGGCTTCGCGGTATCCCCATCCTCATAGATGAAGCGGTCCCCTCGAAATACCGATAACAACGCCGAAAGAAACGTCATTGCCGCGGCAAACCAGAATACCAGACGCAGAGCATCCATAAAGGGATGAGCAATGAGCGTCGGAAAGAAATGGGGACTGACCAACATAGCCCGCTGGGACGTCGGAAGGTGAGCCAATACCGCCCGACCGCTAGCGGTTTCTCCCAGCAACAGTTTCAAGGGATTGTATCCCAACAAAGCCGCGAACAGTACCGACATCGGTGGTAAGTGCGCGATACCGTGAATCATGGCACTGGGTAAGGCAAACCGCTTCAATCCTTGAACAATCGTGTGAGGTAACCCGGTCGCAAGCGAAGTAATCACCATAGAGAAGAAGATCCCCATGGATAACATCTGCCCAGCATTCATGAAGGTGGCTCGCATGCCGGAGGCCACTCCGCGAAAGCGGGGCGGCACGGAACTCATGATGGCCGACGTATTGGGTGATGCAAAGAGCCCCATCCCTGCTCCCACGACAAAAATATAAAAGGCGAAGGTCCAATAGTGAAAATCGGACGGGAGCGTCTGCAATAAGAAAAATCCCATAGCACTCACCAGCATGCCAATGGTGGCGAACCACCGAGCACCATAACGATCAGAAAGTTTTCCACTGATCGGGCCAAACACAAAAAACCCTGCCATCTGAGGTATGGTGTCGATGCCCGCTTGAAGCGGGGTATGCGTAAACGACACCCCATGCATGGGAAGCCAAATTCCCTGTAGCCAGATAATCAGCATAAACGACAAGCCACCGCGCGCAATAGCGCCCATAAGACTGGTAAAGTTTCCGATGGCAAAAGCCTTGGTCTTAAAAAGTGGCAGGTGAAACATCGGATCTTCAACAAAATTCTCAATGATCACGAAGGCAATCAGTAGTGCGATTCCCCCAAAGAGACTGATACGCACGAAGGGACTGGACCATCCCATGGCATGGTTCCTATAGGGGTTAATACTGTAAGTCAATCCCAACATGACACCGAGCAAGCCCGCCGCAAACGTAAGGTTCCCCCACCAGTCAATGCGCTTGGTTTCCCGCTTTGCGGCGGTCTCTTTAAGGGCCAAGTAGGCCCAAATGGTGCCGGCAATCCCAAACGGGACGTTCACGAGAAAAATGGCTCGCCAGTCGATGGCCGATAATAACCCGCCGACCACCAATCCCATCACCGCCCCCCCAATGCCCGCAATCTGGTTAATCCCCAATGCGAACCCCCGTTCATTGGCGGGGAAGGCGTCGGTCAGAATCGCGGCGCTATTGGCAAAGAGAAAAGCGCCCCCAATGCCTTGAACAAATCGGAAAATGATGAGCTCCCACTCTCCCGTGAGACCTTTTCCTGGCGTAAAAAATAGCAAAATCGATCCCGCGGTAAAAATCAAAAAGCCAAGATTATATAACTTCACTCGTCCGTAGGAATCGGAAATGCGCCCGAAAGCGACTAAGAGGATGGTGGTAGCCACATTGAATCCCATCAAAATCCATAGCAAGAGGCTGGTTTCGCCTTTTGCCAAAGGGTTAACGTCAATCCCGCGAAAAATAGCTGGCAAAGAAATAATAAGAATGGTTTCATTGATTGCCGCCATTAAAATTCCTAAGGTGGTATTAGTTAACGCAATCCATTTATATGCCACCCCACGATGCGAAGGGGCCGAATGCGATACGCCGCTAGCCATTTTTTCGTGTCCCTCCTATTGTGCATCATCCGCTGATGACAATCCAATCGTCTCATTACCACCATTCTCAATGTCGTGGACGGCGTTAGTAAAAGAATTCAACGCGTAAGTGAACACCTCTCTGTCGTGCGCCGTCATCTGCTGAATGGCCACAAAAAGTGAGGTGGTATACCAACTTGTCAACTCACTAACCCTGGTACGCCCCGTCTCTGTCAGACGCACCCATACACGCCGCCGATCATGTAAGTCGGTAGTTCGTTCAACCAAAGCGCGCGACTCGAGACGTTCCAAGATGCGCGTCAACGAGGTCGACGACATGGAAAGTTTTTTTGCCAATTCCCCCGCTTGCTCATCCTGAAGACTCAGGACCCGCAGACACTGAACCTGAGCAATGGTTAACTCGTGACTGCGCCACAGGTCAAAAATCAATGGCTCAGACACTCGAATGAGATTGACAACTGCCTTGAGGGCCTTGACTTCCGATTCCGACGGGCGGTCCTCTGTTGAATCCACTTTTCCTCACCTACACTAAGTTAATCATTATCACAGCGACAATAATATCATATGCAACAAATAAAAGAACAATTTTACCATCGAGTGCGCCTTTTGCGCCAACACTTGGTATTGCCAGCATGTGCGTGGGGGAACCTAGTTATTCCCGGAGGGCGCTAGTCGTGAAAAAATTGCACGGTCCGGCAGTCTCCCGACCATATGGCTAGTGGGTTCTTCCGAAAGACTGGGTGCGTCACTTGACTTGACCCGCTTCCGAACATTAGATCTCCGCACTAGGCCCTCATCCGTGACAGGGCATAGACGGCCCTCTGGCCTTTCCATGTCCTGTCCGATTGAGATGCAGTCAGCCTATAACGCTCCCACGACCGCATGCGGCACATAAGGCTCCTCGACGAACGCACACTCGTCCGGTGTCAACTTTAGCGTTAGAGCGCCAACCGCATCCTCCAGATGCGACAACTTCGTCGCTCCGAGAATGGGCGCTGTCACAGTTCGCTGCTGCAATAGCCACGCCAGGGCAATTTGCGAGCGCAACACCCCATGCTGATCAGCCAACTGCGCAACCCGATCCACAATCGGTTGGTCCATAGTAGCCATGGCCTCGTATTTGTGCCTTTGCACGCGGTCTGTTTCGGAACGATGGGTCGTTTGATCCCGTCCCCGCGTTAGGCGTCCCGAGGCCAGGGGACTATAGGGAATCATGCCGATACCTTCTTCTTCACACAGTGGTACCATTTCCCGCTCTTCTTCTCGGTAAAGGAGATTCCAGTGGTTCTGCATAGACACAAAGCGCGTCAATCCGTGAGCGTCCGCCACATAGAGAGCCTTAAGAAATTGCCAGGCATACATGGCGGAAGCCCCAATGTATCGCACTTTACCCGCCTTTACGACATCATGCAGGGCCTCCATGGTCTCTTCAATGGGTGTTTTGTAGTCCCATCGATGGATCTGGTACAAATCCACGTAGTCCATCCCTAATCGCCGTAGACTCTGATCGATTTCCGTCAGAATAGCTTTCCGGGACAGTCCCACCCCATTTGGCCCATCATGCATAGGAAAATGGACCTTAGTAGCTACCACTACCTCATCACGCCGGGCGTACTCCTTCAGGGCGCGGCCCAAAAACTCTTCGCTGGTACCGTCTGAATACACATTGGCGGTGTCAAAAAAATTGATACCTAGGTCAAGTGCCCTCTTGATAATTTGGCGACTTGGCTCCTCTTCAACCACCCACGGATGTTCCCAACGTCCGGATGATACCCCAAAACCCATACATCCTAAACAGAGCCGGGATACCTCAAGCCCCGAACGGCCCAGCTTCGTATACTCCATCTTTCGCTCCTCCTGTCTGCTTGTATGCCTTAAAGAAATCAGTATTCGCCTGTCCTAGGCATAAGGGCCAGGAGACGTCGCCTTTCTCACCCGTAACCCAATTTACAGGTGTGTTGATATCAGCCGCTCGGCCATTATCCGGGGTCTTTTTTAGATGTCTAAGTCCGGCTACTAAGAGACCGAACCATCGCCGGATCGCGATGCGAAAAAAATACGCTTTGGTGCGTACCGAGTGTCTCAATATCGGCCAGCTCCTTCAGGGCCAGAGTGAAATCAAAAATCTGGTAGTTTTCCCGAATACTTTCCTGGTGCACCGTCTTGGGTATCACGATAATTTTGTGTTGCACCAACCGGCGCAAGATGACTTGGGCCACCGATTTGTTATGGTTTTCGACTATGCTCAGCGACACGGCATTATCCAATATATGATGACGTCCTTACGCGAAAGGCCCCCACGATTCCATCTGTACGTGGTACTCCCTCATGATGTGGGCACTGTCGATTTGCTGGTGAAAGGGATGCGTCTCGATTTGATTGATTGCAGGACCTACGTCATGATGGAGAATCAGGTCCACCAACCGATCTGGTTCAAAGTTACTCACGCCGATAGATCGAACTCTGCCTCCCGATACAAATCCTCCATCGCCCGCCACGCACCATACAGGCTGGTGAATCAGATACAAATCTAAATAGTCGAGGCGTAAGCCGTCCAGCGATCGGAAACACGCTCGTTTGGTTAACTCATAGCCCCCATCCTGAATCTACAATTTAGTGGTAATAAACAACTCTTCTCGCCTTATGCCACTTTCTTGAATGACCCGACCAACGGCTGCTTCATTGTGATAGGACGCCGGAGCCTCCACCAATCGAAATCCGGTCGCTAATGCCTCTCGGACAGCCTCGTGACCCTCCGCATCGCTCATTTGATATACACCGAATTCCAAAATCGGTATCTCGACCCCATTATTCAAAGTCACTGTTTACATGGCATGGATACACTCCCTCCACCTCATTCTAAGCGCGCCCACCGTAATCCATCATGGCCTCATCAGCGATCGCTCACACGCAGCAATGATTTGATGGCGCGACGCTGGTCCATGGCCTGGTAGGCCTCGACGATGTGATCTAAATCCGTGCGAAGATCGAAGATGCGGCCGGGATTCATTGCTCCTGCCAACACGTCCTGTAGCAATTCCGGAATATAGGTCCTTACTGGGGCTGGTCCGCCTTGAATACCGACATTCTTGAAAAACATCTCTTGGAAAGGAATTTCCACATCCGTTGGTACACCTACACTCCCTATTGTGGAACCAGGACGCGCAATTCCAATTGCCGTCCGCATGGCCTGATTGGTGCCTACACATTCAAGCGCAGCATCCACTCCAACGCCTCCGGTGAGCTTCAAAACAGCGTCTACAGCCTCTTCTCCGCTCCCGCTCACGATGTCGGTAGCACCAAATTCGCTCGCCACGGTCTGGCGGTCCGGGTGGCGACTGAGTGCAATAATGCGCTTAGCTCCCAAACGCTTCGCCGCAATAATGGCACACAATCCTACCGCACCGTCGCCTACCACTGCCACCGAATCACCGGGCTTTTCATGCGCTCATTGCGGCATGGTGCCCGGTGCCCATAACATCGGACAAGGTAAGTAACGAGGCCAGCATGTCGTCTGAATATTCCCCTTCAGGAATTTTAACGAGAGTCCCGTCCGCCAATGGTACGCGAACCATTTCTCCTTGCCCGCCATCCATCGTCTCTCCGCCCCACCCACCACCGTGAACACAGGCTGCGATGTTGTCACTAAGAATTTGCGTGGCATTAAGTGTGAGCGTCATGGGAACCCTAGGAGGCGTCATCGATAGGGATCCTCATCCCTTCCAGCACTGGCGTATGAACCGCTGTCATCATGGTCTCGAGGAACGGTTCCGATAGCATCTCGCGGCGGACGAAAAAAAAAAAAAAAAAAAAACCGCAATGGCTGCGGTGCTTAAATTTTTATGGAGCTGACGGTCGGACTTGAACCGACGACCTACGGTTTACGAAACCGTTGCTCTACCAACTGAGCTACGCCAGCAATCGAAATGCATTATACTATGAGATTGGCCCTTCATTCAAGTATCAATGACTTCCACTGACGGAGCGATTAAGGTTTTTAAAAGCGCTGCGCTTTGCATTTGGACCCAAAGTCGCTAGTATAAGACCAAAATTGCAGGCGACGAGGTGATGAGACGATGGCAGAAACAAAAACCCCCACTACCATGATTGGCCCCTATGAAGTGAGTGCGCAGCGGCAAGAAGAATGGCAAATCGCAGAAAACTGGACTAAATTTCTCTATCCTTTTCTCTTCACCAATCACGCCACCATCGAAGATGATTTCTCAGCACTTCGAGTCGCTGACCGCGCCCATCGTGGAACCTGGGTAGAGCAAGAGTTTAATCCCCGTGAACTCGAAAATATGCTGCCTTACGTTAAGCAGTACTTACAGCTTCCCACCAACCATCGTCGATTTGAGTTATCTGGCCGTTGCCTTCATCCTGAGGCCCTATTTACCTTTGTCACGGAAAAACATGTCGAGGGTCTCGACTTTCGCATTCGCGACATTGTCCTCCATGTATTCTTTAATGGTGTCGCGTGCTTAGCGATTGAAGTGGAACCGGTGCGCATTAATGACCATGCGCTCACGGTAGAAGAGGTCGAATGGGGTAATGCGCAGTTAGCTTCACTCATCCATGGCACACCGTTCACGCTTACAAACCCACAGGATTTGACACCTGAAGGCGATGATGTCTTTAGCATCTCGACGCTGTGCGAGTCCCAAGAACAGCTCACCATTCGCGATCTGATTACGTCGTTGCTGAATTCATTTTACGAAGATAAAGAGACCACCATTACTCCCATGGTGGACCGATTTTTACCGGTGTATGGGGCCATGTTGCTCAGACCACATACAGAATCCTCGATTGAAACGCTGGACGAACAATTTTTTGAATTCGCGCAGCATCATCTCACCATTCTTCGTAAAACCTTTACGCCCAATAACATCAGTACCTTTTCAGAAATTCACCTTGAAGACTCTACTCATCATTGGATGCCCTATCACAATGTAATTCACAGTCAAGCACTGGATGGCGGGTATATTCTGGCCTACGATAATGGTCTCCGTCACTTTTCAGGCGACCATGCCCCAGCGATGGCGTCCTTCCGTACCAGTTACTTTTACATGATGCTCATCCCCTATCATCAACGACTCAGTATCTTACGGTATGCGATGGCAGCGGCCGATGCGGGACTATCGCCAGAGCGAGGCGCCGAACTGCGCAAACTGCGCGAGGAAATCTATGACTTCACCTCACGTTGCTATTTCAGCCAAGCCTCGATGAGTGAAGAGCGAAACCACATTTATGAGCGATGGCAACAGGAGTTTCATGTGGTGCGGATGTACAACGAGCTTAAAGAAGAAGTGCATGACATTGATAACTACCTTGCCGATTTGGAACGCGAACGGGAAAACGAGTTGCGCGATCGCAGTCTAAGGCGCGACTCCCGTAATATGCAACTCTTCGGCTTTATTACCTTAACATTTCTCCCGGTCAGTTTGCTGCTCTACCTAATTCCGGCCATTCCGATCCTCAGTCGTTGGATCAATTTCGCGCATCATCCGGGACGCTCCATCGCCATTGTCGCAGGCATGGTGGCCTTTGTGGCCTGTCTCCTTTCGCTGATGATTCGATACCTGCGCCGCGGTCGCCGCGTGTGGGAAAAATAGGGGTCAGACCGTCGCATTCCGAGGATGATTGCTAACGGAGAAGGGTGCATAGCCATTTGCTCACTATGCACCCGTTATAGCCGTGGTGGCTAGAAAAAGACGTTACTCAGGAAATACCGTCTCAATGCGCTTAGCGCACTCCACCAGTTCGTGAGCTGCGAGCACATAACTGGCTAACGCCGACACGGACCCGCGTTCCAGTACAATCTTCCCAGACATGAGAGCCGACAAGACGTCAATATCCCCTTGTAAAATGGACTGCCAAATTTCACTATCGGCCGATAACACATAGGTCGCTGACGGATCCACACCCTTCTCTATCGTACGGGCTTCTCGACACTCCCCATGATACAAATCCAGATAGACGCCGGTCGTCTCCCCACTATCCATCGTAAGTCGCAAGATCATGGGCGCATCCCAACTCTGAGCCGCGCTCTTATACGCATCGCTACGATTAATTTGCTCTTGAAACTCCTCATTCCATGCTGCAGAAAATGCTTCATGCGCCATCTAAGGTGCCTCCTCTACGATTTGTTGCTTGGTATTGCTGAATCAACCGTTGATAAGTATAAAAACTCCTTCGTGGGGTACGACGGTAATTGTCATAGTCGACCGCCACTAAACCAAAATGCGGTGCAAAGCCTGATTCCCATTCAAAATTATCTATAAAGGACCAATGAAAATAGCCGATCACAGGGACCCCATCGATTTTCGCGTGATCGACCTCATAGAGATGCTGCTGCAGAAATGCCTCCCGCTCCGCGTCGATATCAGTAGAAATCCCATTCTCGGTGATGAGTAACGGACGGTCATACCGGCGATAGGCCTCCATTAAAAGCCGGTAGAGGCCGTGAGGATATACTTCCCAGCCCAAATTCGACACGGTATCGCCGACTCGCGACGGTATCGGCGTCAGCGGCTTCCTTATCGAAGCCCATGACCGCGTATAGTAGTTCACCCCTAAGAAATCCTGATATTGATTCACTTGCTTGATGAAACGCCAGTTAAACGCATACGCCAAAATGCGGGCCAATCCGGTATCCCACGGGGTCCGTGTCCAGGGATCAAAGACCATGAGATGATGTGCCAAGCCAATTGCACCATCGGGCTTAATTTCTCGAATCACCTGATAAGCTTTGATATGTGCCTGAACCAACACACTGGCGATCGTTAACGTGTCCTTAAGGGTCCTCCGACCAGGCGGCCAGATGCCATAGAGATAGCTATTGACCGCATACACCATCGGCTCATTGATGGTGACGTACCAATCTACTAAATCCCCCATCTGGGCTACCACGTAGGCGACGTATCGCTCAAAGAAACGAATCGCCTCCGGCTGTAGCCACCCCCCGCCATCACTAAACCACTGCGGTAGGGTAAAGTGGTAGAGTGTCATCACCGGTTCGAGCCCATATCTTCTCATCGTCAACACCATGGTGCGATAACGCGCTATGGCCTCCTCATCAAAGTGACCGGGTTGCGGCTCGATGCGACTCCACTCCACCGAAAACCGATAGGCGTTGGTCGCTCCCGAGGCGAGTAGTTTGAAATCCTCCTCATAGAGTTCCCAATGGTTGGCGGCTGCCCCCGATCGTTCTTGGTGGGCTACATGGCCCTCATCTTCCCACCGGGTCCAGTCATTCGTGGTATTCCCTTCGACTTGGTGACTGGCGGTAGCCGTACCCCAAAGAAAGGGCTGATGTGTCCAATCCCCCCTCATTTCGCAGCTCCCTCCGCCAGATTTCCTATATTCACAACGCGGGGTTTCACTTTGATGAGGGCGAGCGCTCCGAGAACAAAGAAAATCACCGTGCTAAAGTAAAGTCCTCGATACGTGAGTCCGAGAGGCACGCGATGGGCGAGCGTAGAAATCAAGATGCCGCCGATAAGAGATCCCAACAGTACCCCCAGATTATACGATACCTGCCACATCCCAAAGCTCTTCGAGGCCTGGGTGGCATTAGGCTGCACGTCAATGAGAAGCGCCCGTTCGGTCCCTTGATACATCCCGTAACCGACACCGAATACGAAACTCACGGCATAGGCCGCGACCATCCCACCCGTTAATGCAAACCCCATCGCCGCAACGGCCATCACCACGCTACCGAGCAGGGTAATCCACTTGCGATTGCGGAGACGATCTGACCATGATCCCGCAATCACATTGGCCCCGACCGCCCCTAATGTCACCACAATCAACATAATATCAATGGCAAATCCGGGATCGGACCGATGCTCGACGAATTTCAAGTAATAATACAAATAGGTGTAGACCACCGCAAATCCGGTCATCGCCGCCACTCGCGATATCCATACCCACCACCACTGACCATGGCGACGTGGTGAAATCCAGATTCCCTCCCAAAACCCTTTAGACTGAGCCATAGACTCCCGACTTGGCACCGCTTCGTGCCGGACCGCCAAGATCGTGGTCAATAGCCCCAACAGTTGTAAGAAAACCAAGGCAATAAAAACCACTTCTAAACTTAAGAAGGTGGCCAAGATTACCCCCACCAAGTTAGCCACCTGCGACATCATGCCCATGAGTCCCGTGACATAGCCGCGACGGCTTTCGGTCAATTGATCGGCCACCAGGCCCTCATAGGGAATGGATGCCATCGCGTGCACCACCTGCAAAATGAGCACTGAAAGCCCCATCCAAAAGATGGCGTGGGAAAAAAGCGTGCCATGAAGAAAAATGAACGACAGCAGGATTCCAACTACCATAAAAGGGCGACGACGTCCAAATCGATTCCGCGAGCGGTCAGAGAGATATCCCATCAAAGGAAACGCGAGCGCCCCAATGATTGATGACCCCACTGAGACCGCCGACAGCCAGCCGCCACTCGATGCACTGCCAACAATCATCAAGATGACCTTGGGTACCAATACCACATTTAAGGCGGTATTCTCCGCATTTTTCGCGAACCAATAGAACGTAAATAGCAAATCGTATCCGAGTGGATGACGACTCGTAGAATTCACACGTCACTCTCCTTCATGCCGCAAGCGCTCTTGACGGGCCTGGGCTTGCTCTTTCTGCCGCGTCATGAGCGCTTGATGCAATATCCCGACCAAAGGGGCCGGCAAGACATTCACTTCTCTTCCAGAGGTTAGGGCGAAGTAATAGGCCTGCGCCATCCGTTCAAACACCTCGACATTGCGAAAAGCCTCCTCAATATCTTTACCTAACACAATGACCCCATGGTTTTGCATGATATACGCGTTACATTGATTGTCGAGTGCTCGAGCGACATTTTGGGCCAAATCGGTGCTTCCCGAAATGGCATAAGGGATTACCTCTACCCGACAGCCTAAATACATCGCGGTTTCATCAAAGAGAGCGGGAATCGGCTCGTTAATTAGGGCAAAAATGCTCGCCCAGACCTGGTGGGTATGTATGACCGCTCCGACATCGGGGCGCGTTTGATACACCGCTAAATGTAATCCCGTCTCGATAGACGGCTTATGCGGTCCCTCGCGCTGTCCCATCGCATAATCTATCACGCACATATCGTCAGGTTCCAACATCAGATAGTCCTTCCCTGAAGGTGTAATGGTGAAGACCTCTTCATCGGGAACCACCATCGAGACATTACCACTAGTCGCAATGAGGTAGCCCCGCTCCGTCATGCGCTTGGTATAGCGCATTAATTCCTCTTTATAAAGATCATAGTGTCCCATCTTCAATCTCCTTTCCAACGTCCTGACGAGTGGATTAGCCTTGGGGAATGAGGTCTAACAATTGCTCCCAAGCACTGAGCGTGCGATTGATCGCCTCCTGATCATGTTGCATCGAGGTATACATCCGTGTTCCCGCCAGTGTGAATATCCCGCGATTAATCGTCACCATCTGATAATCCTGGGCCACTTTGCGCCGGATCATCACCTGCCGCAAGGGGTCGGGGTCGGTCAGCCGCACGGAGAGAAGCCCGGTAGTTTGGTAGTGGATAATCGATCCATAGTTATAAGCGAAAAACGGGAGATCGGGGCGGGTCGCAAAAAGAGTATTCAGTTCCGCCGTTAACTTCACCGCGAAAGCGCTGGCGCGTTCAATCGCTTTCTCCTGCTCCATAAAGTGTAGTGCCCAATATCCCGCTGCCGTCGATACCGGGTTGGCTGCTAAAGTACCGCCTAAGTATGCTTTGGTGCCAATGCTCCCAGCTCCTGCGGCGCCTTCCATCACATCTTTTTTCCCCGCGACGGCGCCGGCTGAGGGATAGCCATGCGCTACAATTTTACCTAGCACGGTCAAGTCGGGAGTGACATCGTAAAACTCCTGAGCCCCACCCATGGCTAATCGAAATCCGGTCACCACTTCATCAAAAATCAATAGCGCGCCATGCTGATTACATAATTGGCGAATCCGTTGATTCCAGTCAGGGTGCACGGGATGCTCGCCCGATTCTCCCCCGACTGGCTCGACGATGACCGCGGCAATTCCCCCTTGCGACGCAGCCGCGGTAAAGGCGTCTTCTAACCGAGAAAAATCATTGGGCGGCACGTCAATAAGGTTGGTAAATATTTCTTGCGGAATGCCCTGGGCCTCGAGTGGACCCGTACCCGGCACATGTAGCGAATACACCATTTGATCGCTCCATCCATGATAGCTGCCGCCAATTTTCACCACCTTTTTCTTGTTCGTGTAGACGCGAGCTAGTCGCAGAGCCGCCATCACCGCTTCAGTACCGGATTGTAAAAAACGCACCATCTCGGCCCCTGGCAGGTGGCGGACTATGGCCTCGGCGGCCATCACTTCATATTCCGAGGTGCATCCGGTGCCCGGACCCTTTTCCTGAATGAGTTGAATGATTTTGTCATCAAGGGGGGCATAATGATGGCCTAAAATTATCGGCGCACCCGCCATCAAATAGTCGACATAGACGTTCTGATCAATGTCCCACAACTGGTACCCCAGACCCCGGTCCATCGTTAAGGGGAACGGTTTCTCTAAACTCAGGTTGTGTTCCACTCCCCCCGGGATAACCGCCTTCGCTCGCTCGTACATTTTTAATGATTGTTCATGTTGCGCGTAATAGCGGGCTTTCTCCTCTTCCAATACGCGGTCATCCAGTGGTCACACCGGAGTTGCAACAATTTTTCGCGATCGTGCTTCAATTTCCTCGTAATCCATCCTCTTCACCTCACAAATTAATGGGCCCTCGGTTAAGTCTGTCAACTTGTCTGCATATCATGGAAAAGACGGCGATTTTGTCGATACAAGTGCTGAAATACGGCATATCGACGATCATAAATGGTGCGATAGGCGTCACGAGGGTGCACGATCAAGAGAGGCTGGGGTGTGAAATCATCCAATCGCGCAATCCACCCCAGTCCCCGTGCAGCCAGACGCGCTGCCCCCATCGCCCCTACGTGTTGCGGTTCGGAGAGAACCTCGACTTGACGCCCCATCACATCAGCCAGCAACTGCGCCATGGCGTGAGACTGCGCTCCGCCTCCAACAAAGCGAATGGGGCCAGTTACTCGTACACGCCGCTCTATGGCGTCCAGCATCCAGCGTTGATGCAAGGCGAGTCCCTCTGCGACCGACCGTGCCATATCGTCCGCGGTGGTGGTGATAGAGAGGTTAAAAAACACCCCTCGTGCTTCGGCATCAGACAATGGAGCCCGGTTCCCATGGAGCCATGGAGCAAAAAGCGGTGCGTGTATTTCTGGACGACGTTCGAGCGAACGGTCTAGAGACTCAAAGAACTCTTGGTGCGGCAATTCTGGTCGCAATTGACGGGCAATCCACTCGAGGCAGGCGCCTGCCGTTTCCTGTTCGGCCACGTAATAGAAATGAGGGGGTTCGTGACCTAAAATGGCGGCAACAAAATGGGTAGTATCCACCATGGGTCGTCGCACACTGGTCGCTAACCATCCAGAAGTGCCAATATAAAGATGCGCCGCTCCTTCGGCCGTGGCACCCGCCCCAATCGCGGCGGTCGTAACATCGCCAGCACCCGCGTATACGGCGACACCGGGAACAAGGCCGAGGTCAGTTGCCGCATCGGGCTCTAGATGGCCAACAAACGTGCCACTTTGCACCACCTGAGGCAAGTGACGACTATCCACTCCATAGGCATTGAGCAAAGGCCGAGACCAGCCCTCGCGATGAGATCGCACATCGTAAAGCCACGTTAAATGGGCTGAGTCATATGTCGTGACCGCCTGGTGAGTACAACGAAAGGTTAAATAGTCTTTGACATCCAACCATTTGTCCAACTGTGCAAACAGTTCAGGCTCATACTGTTTCATCCACAGATATTTCCACAGCGGATCCTTCACGCTAGCGGCAATTCCTCCTGTAATGCGTAAACTTCGCAGTAACAGACGAGCATTCATGGTTTGAATGCGCGGCCAGCCTACCTCGAGACCCTGATGGCGCATTCCCACTGCGCGCCCGTCCAAGTAAGTCATAGCATTGCGCAAAGCGTGTCCATCCGCGCCCAAAGGAACCATTGCTTGCATCTGGGCCGTGAAGATTAGCGCTTCGACAGAGGTCGGAGCGAGGTCACGAGACGAAAGACACTGCCTTATTCCTCGACCTATGGCGTGCCACCAGTCATCCACGCACTGCTCGGCCTCGCCAACCTTATTCATAAAGGTCGGATAGGTCTCGGTAGCAGAGGCATCCAGCAATAATCTATCCTCAACAAACTGAAAAAGCGCTGTCTTCACCGCTGACGTGCCAATATCACACGCAATTATCCACCCTTGACTAGCCACTAGATCATCTTCTTAATCTATAGAAGTGAAAAATTGTCTGTTGATTGTATTCTCAGTATATTATTGATTATAGAAACGGAATGAGCGGTAGTCATCCGCAATTGCACGGTATTTGATCCCCGACATTTGTCGGATAACTCGAGGTGAAACGCGTGTCGCCCAAAGACAGCTCTCAGATCATCTTCCCGTTTACACGACCAGAACGCCACGCCATGCAAGCGATGTTAAATGGCCTTTCTTATCCAACGGATGAGGAGGCGTCGGTGAGCGACCAACAATTTTGGATCGCCATTCAAGACTCCCTACGCCAGAACCTGCCCAGTTACTTAGTGGACGCCAAGACAGCAGCACACGAACTGGCACTTCATTTCCCGTTGTCACTGATGCCTCGGGATACCATACAACTGGCGGAAAGGATGAGAGTCACACGCACACATCATCTGGCGGCATTTTGTTCACTGTTTCCCGTTGGTGATGGTCAAACGCGGGTAATGGAGTGGTCCATCGAGATCTTTAGTCACATCCACTCGGAGCTCTCACTAAGTCTGCCCTGGGTCTTGTTCGACCAAGGCAGCCTTACGGAGTGGTTAGATCTTATGCGAGCAGAACGACTGAGCGAAGAAATCCGGATTTTTGAGCCCACAGGTTCCGTTTACCAAGTGACCCTGCTGCAATATGATGTGCAACACAATGGCTGGAGAGAAACTCGACAAGCACAATCGTCAGCGGAAATTGGACGTTTACTCAACGAACCCAACGTGTTCTCGCATATACGAGGCTCTCAGGAAGTGATTTTACGGCGAGTACGCGGCCCCGTAGAGAGGTCCCAGGCCTTTGCCGATGACGTGTTGAGTCATGCGTTCCAGACCATCCCTGCCCCGGCGGACGCGTTGAGGGATGGCTTTGACGCCATTCGGCCCCTCATGGAACATGCCATGGACGCTCGCAATGCCCATGAACTATTGTCGGCGATGGTCCAATACCTCCCCGCCAGTTGTCACTTGAATCGGGCGGCCATATTTCTGTACCTTCCTCTTCTACAAGCATTCAAGGGTATTTACGCGTATCATCTCGATGAAGCCGCAGTAAGACGAGTGATCGAAGGCAAGACCCGCTTTTTGGAGCTATTAGCCGAAGGCCGTCGGGGTGCCTCCATCATTGCAGCCACCGAAGTGATTGCCGCAAACTATGTAGACGAGTTTCGCTTGAAAGATGTTTTGGTACTACCGCTCTATGCCAACGATGATGTCGAGGCCATCTTATTGATGGACCGCAATGGGGTCCCGTTCCAATGTTCTCCGGCCGAGTTACGTCAGTTAGAGGTGGTTGCGGGGTGGTTTGAGCGACTGCTGCGTCGGCATATGGAAGCGACCCCTCACACGGCATCTCCAAGTCCAGTCGGTTTAACCCCACGAGAGGTGGATATTCTTCACCTGATCGGTCAGGGACTGCAAAATAAGAGTATCGCCCAGCGCTTGAACTTGAGTCCGCTCACGGTGCGCGACCATACCTCGCATATTATGAGCAAGCTGGGCACCAGTAATCGAACTGAGTTAGTGGTCCATGCCTATCGTCTTGGGCTGCTGGATAATACGGTACCGTGATCTTTTCGTTGTCCTGCACGGATTGATCGCTTAGGCACCGGCGTTGGCTCGGTTAAGGTATCCGGGCTTGTCGTTTTCCGCATGGATGTACCGCAACAGTTTGTTCTCGGTTGCAAGAGTCGCCACTCCAGTGATGGGTAATCCCAAGAGCGACTGCAATTGTTCAATGCTCTGCTTGACCTCCGGTGTATAAAGTCCCGAAAGCGGACCGGAATAGAGCTTAGCCGTTCGCAACTCACGCTGTAACTCGACCACGTCTTCACCGATGCTGTTGAGGGCCAATGCACGCTGGATCCGAGTATATGGGGTAATTCCTTCGACGATCACGGGGGTGTGAACCGACACCAACGCATATAATTGCTCCACATCGCGGTTCAACATCCGAAAACAGCCGTGAGAGGCCACCGTGCCCACCGACCATGGCTTGTTGGTGCCGTGAATGCCATAGATACCCCAGGGAGTAGAAATCCGCATCCATCGCGTCCCAAAGCCATCGCCCCAAATCGCTTTTTGGGTAATATAAAACTCGCCGCGGGGACTCGGAGTATTCGGCTTTCCGACAGCCACGGGATAGACTTGAAAAAGCTTGTTGTGGCGGTAAAGATAGAGGCGCCGCAAGGGGATGCTAATCACGATCTTGGTACCCGTAGCAGCTCGCACGACGGAGGTATGCCATAGACTTGTTATTCCCGTAACGACCATGCCTAGCAAAAGAATGCCGAGCATGAGCGCGAAGATCAGTCGTCGCATGTCACGCGACCTCCCAGCTTGCCCATAGGGTGGCGGCCAACCAAAATGCTGCCATCACTTTAGCCGTCGGAAAGTCGAGTAATGAGAGCACCGATCCAGGGCCGAACCAGGTCGTAAAGGTTCCGCTCGGCACCACCACAATGAGGAGAGCCGGAAGACCGTGCGCCCCGAGTCTCAAACGGTTCATATGCACGTGGTAACCTCGTTGGGCATATTGCCACAGGCGTATCGCCTCCATCACTCCTAAGGCAGCTACAGGCCAAATAACCATTTGCACTACCATCCATTCGGGACGTTCGTCAATGGGTAGGTCGCGAAATCCCCAGGTAAGGACGACTAAACCTAACACCATTAAGGCAGCCGACCCCAAAATGACCGTACGTCGCCACATTGCTATCGCCTCCTGACTCTTTACCCACTCATATGACAGGCTCTTGAGGTCTAGACCACGCTCATCGGACATACCATCAGGCAACAGGAGATGACTCAGGGGGGGCAACTATGGTCTGGTTCTTTTTTATTGCATCGATGATTATCGCGGGTCCCATGGCGTTGTGGATGGCAGGCGTCAGTCCAGCGGTCATGCTGGTTATTCACATATCCTCTCTGATTTTGACAGCCAGGCTCTATAGCCTCGCATCCAGCTTATCGAAGCGCGGACCATCGATATTCATTTTAGGGGGAGCGTCGGGGGTAATTGGCAGCGCCGTGGGGGAACTGCTCTTGCATATCCCTGGTCAAGCCAACCTTGCCACCGCATTTGCCGCTTATGCGAGTTTAGGGTCCATGCTCTATCGTCTTGAATTCACCACGACCTGGTGGCCGTATCTTTTCATCGGAATTAACGGACTCTTTTATGCCGGATTAGCCTTGTTAGTCACTCACCTGGTACGCTACCGACAAGCCATCTTAGGCATCCCGTCGTCTCAAAAAAGATAAAAAAATGGAGCGGAAAACGGGGTTCGAACCCGCGACCTTCGGCTTGGGAAGCCGACGCTCTACCAACTGAGCTATTTCCGCACTCCATTATGATAGCACAGCGGAGTCCAAAAGAAAACCGCCAATTCCCATGCAGTTCCTGCCATTGTTCGCCAGGCCTTAGGCCATATCAGTGCGAGCAATGCTGAGGAACTTACCGACATCCTTCTTAAAGAGCAAGTTCACTGTGCCTGTTGGCCCGTTACGCTGTTTGGCAATAATGAGTTCCGTGACGTCTGGGTTCTCGGCGTCTTTGGTATAGTAATCTTCACGGTATAGAAAGGCCACAATGTCAGCATCCTGTTCAATAGCTCCTGATTCACGAAGATCGGACAACATCGGACGTTTGTCGTTGCGACTTTCCACGGCCCGGGATAGCTGTGACAACGCGACCACCGGCAGGTCCAATTCGCGAGCCAATGCTTTCAGAGAACGGGAGATATCGGAGATTTCCTGTTGCCGGTTTTCCGACCGGCGCCCCTGCATTAACTGCATGTAGTCGATAATGACCAGACCGATCTGATGTTGCATGCGTAACTGGCGGGCCTTCGCTCGGAGCTCAAGGGCCGATATCCCTGGGGTATCATCGATAAAGATGGGTGCCTCTGATAAGTGGCCTAGAGCGCGACTCAACTGTCCCCACATTTCCCCATCAAGTTCCCCGGTCCGCAGACGATGGGCGGGTAGTTCTGATTCCGCGCTGAGTAATCGCATCGCTAATTGCTCTCGCGACATTTCGAGGCTAAAAATAGCCACCGGCACCTTTTCATGCAGAGCGACATGGCGAGCCAAATTCAAACACAGCATGGTTTTACCCATCGATGGCCGCGCCGCCACAATCACCAGGTCTGAACGCTGTAATCCTGCGGTTAACCGATCTAAATCATGAAACCCAGTGGGTACTCCCACTAACTTACCTTTGTGCTCATACAGTTCTTCCAAACGATTGAAGGTGTCAATTAATACGTCATGTAAACGCACCACGTCGCGCTGTCCCCGTTGGGTCAACGCGAACAATTCCTGCTGGGCCCAATCCAGCAAGTCGCGCGGCGTCTGCTCGCCTTTATAGCTTTCCGTGACTAAATGGGTCGCCGTGTCAATCAGACGGCGCAACGTGGCGGACTCTTTAACAAAATGGGCATAATGGTCCACATGGGCGGCCGTGGGCACTAACCCTGCAAGTTCCATCAGATAGGGTAATCCACCAACCCGCTCAAGCAGATTCTGTTGACGAAGCTCTTCGCCCACGGTCACCACGTCGACCGGCTGTGCACGATTAAACAGATTGACCGCTGCCTCGAAAATCACACGGTGAACATCCGAATAGAAGTCGTCCGGCGATAAAATCTCCACGGCTCGGCTCAGCGCATCAGCATGAATCAAAATTGCGCCGACGACCGAAATTTCAGCGTCTGGGCTTTGTGGCGGCATACGGTTAAAGGGAATGCTCACAAAAGCACCTCGTTCAATAGATCCGTCACGGTGTGAATCAATCCGACTGTCGGCCCATAGGCCGAAGAAGGAATATCCTCCGCATTGTCAAAAGGCACCAATACACGAGTCAGTCCCGCCTGGCTTGCCCCAAAAATTTTCTCGGGAATCCCGCCTACCGGCTTAATCCGTCCAGACAAGGACAGTTCTCCTGTTATCGCCATATCCATCCGCACCGGAGTATTGGTCAGTGCGCTATAGACCGCAACAAAGATTGCAGCGCCGGCGGATGGTCCATCGATATTCCCTCCCCCGATCACATTGACATGAATGTCATATTGAGACAAGTCTCTTCCTGTGACCCGCCGTAGACAAGCTTCCGCATTGAAAACCGAATCTTTCGCCATACTACCGGCGGTGTCGTTAAAGTGCCAGCGCCCACGCCCTTTATCGTGAGCCGGGAAAATTGCGGCTTCTATTTCCAAGACCAGCCCGTGGTATCCAGCCACGGCTAGACCAAACACATGTCCCGGTTCTGTGGTTGGGGAAAGAGAGGGTTTCACTGGAGACAGGCGCGAACGGCTGATGACCCGCTGGACAATATCTTGGGTCAAGGTGGTCGGCTTTTCTCCCCTATCCAGATAGGCGGTTGAATAAGCGTCGACCACCAGAGTCACCGCACGACGACCTTCGAGGGTATACCGACTAATCATTTTACAAGCCTCATCCTCGACGGTTAATCCCAGTTTCACGCTGGCATCGGAGACAATCCGTTCAATGTCGTCCGGGGTGAGCGGAGCAAAGAAAATCTCCGCACAGCGTGATCGCAATGCCGGAGCGATGTCCTCGGGCTGGCGGGTCGTCGCACCTATTAACACGAATTCGGCTGGTGCCCCCTCTTGAAATAACTTGTGTACGTATTGAGGTACGTTGCCATCCTCGGGGTCGTAGTATGGAGAGTCAAAGTTGACACGTTTATCTTCCAACACCTTCAGCAATTTGTTCTGTAAAACAGGGTCCATCTCTCCAATTTCGTCGATAAAGAGCACACCCCCGTGTGCCTCGGTAACGAGCCCGGTCTTGGGTTCGGGTATGCCACTCTCAGCCAGTTCTCGACGCGCCCCTTGGTAGATGGGATCATGCACTGAGCCCAAAAGGGGATTGGTAACCTCACGCGGATCCCAGCGCAACGTGGTGCCGTCGGCCTCCACAAAAGAGGCCGCCTCTCCAAACGGTGACTGAGCAAACGCTTTGGCAGATTCTAGGGCTAAGCGAGCCACTGTGGTCTTTCCCACCCCTGGAGCCCCATAGAGAAGCACGTGCTGCGGGTATGGCGAGGCCAATTTGGCTAAAAGGCTCTGGATGGCCGCATCTTGGCCTACCACTTCATCAAGGGTTTGAGGGCGTACCACGTCAAGCGCTGAACCTTTAAGTCCCCATTCATCCAATTGCTTGAGCCTGGCAAGCTTTTTAAGGGTCTCTGGGGTTTCTGGCCCCGCATCCTCTTTAAGGATTTGAGTGCGAATGTCCCGCACATAATCTTCATGCCGTTCTTGCATGCGTTCTGCAATTTTTTTTTCTAATTCGTCCTCTAGCGTGCGGCGAGCAATCATGTCAGCGAGTTCATCTTCCAGCATGCTAAGAATCTTAGGAATTTCTCTCTTGGTTGGAACGTGACTGATGCCCGGATCATCGAGAATCAATTTTTCCATCGCGACCACTTTGAGCCCTAAATCGTCAGAGCGAAGTTGCTTCAACGCTTGGAGCTTACCCGCTCGCAGTACCAGACGTTCCGGACCATAGATTTGAATGAGTACTTGTTCCAGCGCATCAATGCGGCGCTGAAGAGCCGGCGTACCGCGCTTCGATGACGATGGAGTGGTCTGTGCTTCTTCTGACATGATGTGTGCCCCCGTTCTAGGAATCTGCTTCGACCCGAACCTCAATTTCCGAAGATATACCTGCGTAAAGATGCACAATGGCCTTGAAGGTGCCGACGTGCTTTATCGCATCCATGGCTATCTTCTTACGATCAACCGTATGTCCAAGGTTCGAGAGAGCTTGTGCGACGTCCCCGTTCGTCACCGCACCAAACAGTCGATTCCCCTCGCCAACGTTCGCTTTGACGATGACTACCTGCCCCTGTAGTCGGCGCGCTAATTCTTCCATGTCCTGTCTTTCGCGTTGTTCCCGCTTTTTCTCGCGAAGTTTTTTGTCATTGTATTCCTTTTCTCTACCGACTGTGGCTTCCATCGCCAATCCTTTGGGTATAAGAAAATTTCGAGCATAGCCGTCCTTGACCTCTTTAAGATCTCCGGCCTTGGCAACGCCTTTGACATCCGCCTGAAATATGACACGCATTGTAATCCCTCCATCAATTTTGAGGTGGTGGCTGTCCTTTGGGGTTCTCCCTGGTCACTCCTTATGCCATGGCACACTGTCCCGCACTACCAGATAGTGTCGCAAATGCTCCAGATCGCGATGCCAGTCTTTCGCGTCGCCCTCGGTCTTTAACGCATGCTCAATACGCTGAATCGCCCTCTCTTCAAGTCGCGGCGCATTGACACCCAAGCGCAAGGAAAGCGTATAGGTGGTGATGATGAGTCCTGCAAGCGCATCAACGATCTGGTCCTCGGGGCCACTAACCATGGCCCGAAAGAGGTCAGCTTCTTCACTCAAGAGAGATGCCTTTAAAAGCTCAATGGCCACAAGTTTACGGGTGGAACCTGTATCCGCTCCCATGACTCACCTCCAAAAGAGCCTGATAATGAAAAGAGCACGCCTCGGCGGCGTGCTCTTTTACCAGCTATTCAATCGTAAAAGGCAAGAGCGCCATGACTCGAGACCGTTTAATAGCTAACGTCAACTGGCGTTGATGCTTGGCACAGTTGCCCGATATCCGGCGCGGAAGAATTTTCCCGCGTTCAGTAATATAGCGGCGCAACCGAGTCGCCTCTTTATAATCGACACGTTCTATCTTGTCGACACAAAAAGCACACACTTTCTTTTTCGGTCGTCGCCCACGTTCCTTACGCATACTAGACCTCCTTTTCGTTTCGCTTTAGAAGGGAAGG
>NZ_JBYCKN010000174.1:0-6273 GCF_057473405.1 Sulfobacillus sp. TH-112 | reverse complement strand
TTCGATGATCACATCAATCTTCAACAGGAGGCCTCCTCTTTTGCGTACGAATAACGAACGGCACCCTGTGGCGCCCGGTTCATAATGTCATTGTCGGCGATTCATGTCAGAAAAGCAATGCACTGTACCCTCTTATGAAGAGCCTAAATCGATGGTGCCAGCCTCTCTTTCGCATGCTGACGCCAAGGGAAAAGCGAGATGCCGCGAAGCTCGGTCAGCTTGATAGGATATAATGGCCAAGAGATGTCAATCGGAGATTGGGATCATACGAGAATGAAGGAGATAAAAGAGCGTGACGGATGAGACAGCTAATGAGCGTGCGCCGTTAAGCCCGGCAACGCGCTGGTTGGTGTTGACATTTGCCGGTTCGACCACGGCTGGGGCGATTGCTTCGACCTTCGTCAACCTATTTGTTTTTGTGGTTTCTGGAAAATTGTCCTCGCTGGCCCTCTTCAATGGTGCCTATTTTTTTTCCTTAACCTTTGTCTTTTATCTCACCGGCTATCTATTTCGGCGGTCCTCGCCGATGGTGCCGTATCGATGGGGCTTAGTACTGACCGCAGCTTTTTACGGTGTGCTGCTGGCGATATTGCATCACGCTAGCCACTATATTTTGTGGCTTGGTCTCTTGCAGGGAGTGTCGCAAGGGTTCTTCTGGTTCGGGGCGAATCTGGTCACTTTCGATACCGTGGCTCCAAACCAGCGCATTCGATTTTACGGGATAAGCTCAGCGGTCGGTAGTATTTCAGGAATTGGTGGACCGCTTTTAGGGGGCGCACTGGTAAGCCTACTGCCCGGTCTACATGGATACTTATTGGTGTTTACCATTGCGTTGCTTGTCTATGCCGCGACCTACGCCATTTCCTTCTCGGTACCGCAAGGTCCGCCGTTAGGCAACGAGCCCTTGAGATTCAGTTTCTCGCTCCATCGGTATGCTCCCCTGTGGAAAGAGGCCATGGGCACATTGGTGGTTAGAGGCACGCGCGAGGCGATGACGGGATTAGCCGGAGTATTTTTGGTCTACATCACCACGCATAGTGCTTGGGTGGTGGGTGTGTATAGTAGTGTCACAGCCGGGATGCGGATGCTGGGGGCATTGCAAGTATCGCGGCGGGTGGTGCCCAACTCGAGAACCTGGGCGATGTGGCTTGGAGTTTTGGGTATGAGTGTTGGGGGTGGGTTTCTCTTTTTGCTCCACGTGAGTTGGGTGTTTGTGTTTGTCTATGGTGTGGTGATGGCGTTTAGCATGCCCTGGTTTACGATTCCCAATGAGGCAGTACCACTGGATGTCATGGACTTGGATCCGCAAGTGACCCATCGACGCGTGGCGTATATGCTATCGCGGGAAATGAGCTTGAATGCAGGCCGACTGGCGAGCATGGTGATTCTAATGGCACTCTATAGCTGGCATCAGTCACCATTTCTCTTGGTGGCGATGGTGGTGGCTACCTCGTTGGCGCAGAGTTGGGTGGCTAGTATGGCAGGCCACATTTGGACCCAAATTCTTTCCATGCACCGTCCCATCACAGACTTGCAAGGCGATGGGCAAGATTAGACCAAAGGATGCCCAAGCTCACACATAAGGGTATGATGGGAAGAGGGAGGTAGAACATGCAAAAACGTCTCGCCAATATCTCACTCGGTGTCCTGCTAGTACTTTTGATGATTGCTTTGGTGTTCCACCGTATGGGATGGTCTCCCTATTTACTGGGATTGTCCTTGGCGGGGATTGCGGGTGGTATTGCAGACTGGTATGCGGTCACAGCACTCTTTCGTCATCCCTTAGGAATGAAATGGCTACCCCATACCTCGATTATCTCTGCTAACCGCGAGCGCATCATTGATGCCTTAGCGGCGCTCGTGGAAACTGAGCTATTGTCGACGGAGTTTTTGAATCGTAACATTCAAAAAATCCCGGTTGCGGCGACGCTGATGAATGTGCTGGAACGACCGTTGTCCGGGGATATTCAGATGTTTTTTTCTCGGACGTTAAGTGGCTTTCTTGGTCAAATCCCGAGGGATCGGGTGGCCAATTTTCTGTCTCAGTTGGCAGAATCAAAGGTGGATGACATCGAAGTGTCCGATTGGATCGTCAAGGTCATCGAGTGGCTTATTCGATCCGGGCAAGACCGGGCTCTATATCTTTTCTTAGCGCAACATGCGGAAACGGCGTTAGAGCAAGTGGAGTTCACCGAAGATATGGAACGGCGACTCAAAGAGATGATAGAGCAGTACACCAAGACCGGAACACGGAAGTTTTTCTTGGGGGTATTGGAGTCTCTTGGGACGGTAGACTATCACGAACTCAGTCTATCTGTTAAGGGTGGACTGAATGATTGGCTCAAGTCGGAAAAGGGATTTGAACAGTTTGAATTAGTTCTCGTGCGCATTATGCGGGCCGTGCGCGATGATGCTTTAGTGCGCTCGAAAATTGAAGAGGCCAAGCGCGGCATGCTCGGCCAGGTCCCATGGAACACGGTAGTGGACTGGGGCGTCGCTCAGGCTACCGACGCGCTCGAGGGAGGCCAAGTGAGCGCGCAAGTGAGCGTGCTCATGGATGCAGTCCGCCGATGGCTCGAACAGGAACTAGGCGTGCAAGCGCAGATTGAGGCGTTGGTGAAAGGGCTCATGATGCGCACCGTCACCCGTTATCACTCGATGATAGGGCAACTGGTGCGTGACAACCTGCGCCAAATGGACGAGCGAGAATGGATTGATAAGCTGGAATTCTACGTCGGTCAGGACTTGCAATGGATTCGCGTGAACGGGGCCCTGGTTGGGGGCTTAGTGGGATTAATCATTACCGTTTTGACTCATCTTTGAACCATAAGATATCAATCTGGGCACCGATGAGAATGAGAAATCCCACAATGTAGAGGTACAGCATTAAGAGAATCACGGTCCCAAGACTTCCATAATACCGGTTATAGTGGCTAAAGTGGCTGGCGTAAAAGGCAAAGGCCACGGAGATAAGAATCCAGAGAATCATCACTAAGCCGGTGCCTGGGGTAAACCAGCGGCGTGTCGGTACCCGGTCAGGAAGCCAATTATAGATCATGGTAAGAATGACCCACATGATAATTAGCAGTGCCCCCCAGCGAATCGTGAGCGTAAACCAGGCACTGGGTTGTTGATGAGCCAGAGCCATCGACACTACCCGAATAATATCTGTGCCGAGCGTCATGATCGCTTCTACCACGGTGAGAAAGAGCCCGAGCACCACCCCGAGAGCGACGGAAAGGAGAACCGTCTTCCATCCCTTGCGGGTGCGTTCCGTATAGCCATAGGCATGATTGAGAGCATCAATAAGACGACGAAACGCTCCCGACATGCCATAGAGAAATCCTAAAGCGCCGACAGATAAGATGGCTGGGCTTCGGTCTCTATTCGCTGAGACAATGGTATCCTGCAGCAGGTGGCGAAGACTGGGGGCCATGAGAACTGCTCCTGGACCATGAAAAAACGCATCCAAATTGGGCAGGTGTAAGAAGCCCAACAGCGCTGTTAAAAAAAGCAGCATTGGAAATAGTGAAAAGATAAAATTATAGGCTAGTGCCGACGCATACGCCGAGGTATCGGTTCGGCCAATTGAGGTAATAAGCGCCTTCACAAAGCGACTGGTCCGTGTCATACGTTAACCTCCCCAGCACTGTCAATACCATATGGTTCGTCTGTCCCTCATTAATTTGCATGATTTTTAGATAAAAGGCTACCCTAATCGGTTGAAAGGGGGTGCCTTATGCCGCATCTGAGTATGACAGAAAATCTTTGGGCCATTTTGGGGGGCGTGTTTACCGGGTCGCTCATTACCCTCATTGGAGGGGGAGGATCGGCACTGGCGGTCCCCATCCTGACGACACTGGTAGGACTGACGCGCATACGCGTGGCTATGGGCACAACAGCAGTTTCGGTGGCGACTACGGCGCTTCTCAGTGCGTATTTGCATGCTCGGCGTGGTGCGGTCCTATGGTCGGCCGCCTTGAGTTTTACGCTTCCCGGGATCCTCGGGATCGTGTTAGGAAGTCGACTACAAAACGATTTCTCCTCTCACGTGCTGTTGGTTCTCTTGGGTATGGTGATGCTACTCAATGCATCGTTAATTCTCAAAATTGGGGACCATCAGCGCATGTGGCCTCCGCTAGCGAGACTGCCTGTGGCGCTTCGCTATGCACCACCCGGTCTTACGGTGGGGGTGTTGGCCGGTATGTTTGGTATGGGAGGCGGGTTTTTGGCGTTGCCAAGTATGGTACTGGGTGGACTGTCACTCAGTACTGCGATTGGGTCATCCGTGGTCTCTGTTGGTTCGTTGGGAGCGGCTTCAGCGGTGGCCTATACGCTGAGAGGATTGGTGGATTGGCATGTGGTGATTGAATATGCTGCAGGAGGACTTTTTGGAGCCGTGTTGGCCATGCCGTTGGCCCGGCGCTTAACGCGTCAAAAACGTCTTTTGTCGCTTTTCATGGTGGTGATGCTGACAGGTATCTCGATCTTCTTAATTGCCAATAATGTTGGGTCTCTTTACACTCATCACCGAGTGCTCTAGGATATGTCTACAAGGGGGGATATGTGATGTCAGTCCAGTTGACCATTACACCTGAGGCAGAAAAAGCCTTTCAGGAACTTTCGCAAGATAAACGCGCGGATTTTGTTCGCATTAGTGCTGCTCAGGCCTGTGGATGTGGGAGAGTGGGATATCAGATGCACTGGGAAACAGACCGTTTAGAAGACGACGAAGAATTATCCGCTGAGGGATTAACCCTTCTTGTGGGTTCGGAAGCTCGACCTCATTTAGAGGGCACCGTCATCGACTACAAAAAAGAGGCTATGTCAGAAGGCTTCTATATTTCGAACCCTAACGTCGGTGCCGGCTGTGGTTGTGGAGGTCATTAGTCTCAAGCGACCCAGTGTGCTGTTGCAAAGAGTGACGTAAACACAATGGCGAGTGCAATTGACGCCGTGAAATAGGTGGCTCGGGTCCAACGGATCCGGGCCATTATGCTGCCCATACCAATAAAAACGGGGAATGCTTCAAGGATCAATCGCGGTACCGACATCAGTGGATATGTTTGGGCGGGGAATGACACGGAGATCATTAGTGCAGCAACCATATAGATCCAAAGATAGAAGGGAATGCGCTTCACGCTTAACACGGCAACCAGAATAGCGAAGGCGAGAAAGATTAGATTAAAGAAATTGCTGGGCGCCAGAGACGGTGTTCCTGGGGCAAACAAGGTATGAAACCGAAAGTCGCTGGGGAACGCCTGAATGCCTGCGACGATGGACTGGTAAATAGTGACGGGAAATAATTCGAAGTGGCGTCCCCAATTCTTCTGGGCTGCTTCAAATACTAAGGGATCGCCGAATCGCGGAATAAGATAAATCATGTACGACAGGATGCCGAGCGGCATCCATAAGACGTGAATGAGTTTCTTGAGATTAATGCCTTCAGATCGATAAATGACCCAAAGAAAAGGCAAGACGAGTAATGCTCCGTATATGGATACGAGAGTTGCTAGCGCCCCGAGTGGGCCAGCAACCCAGTATCGACGCGTGCGGAGAAAATACAGCGACGAGGTCGCTAACATAAGAAATAGTGATTCGGAATATACTGCATTGGCATAAAAGGCTGTTGGAAAGAATGCCAGTGCCAAGAGTGTAAACCAAGCTACCTTCGGTCCGAGGTCAATCGTGACGAGCTTTCCCAAGAAATACAGTGCAATCAGGAACGATATGAGGGAAACAACAATCCCACCGATGACGCCGCCTCCAAACAGTTTCATCGCTAAGGGAAAGAGTGGGAAAAAGGCTGTGGCGGTGGGGCGATTTTGATAGCCAAAGGTAGCAATGGAAAGATACCACAATCCGTCCCAATGAACCCAAAGGCCGCCAAAAATATGATATAAAAGGCTTCCCGATGGAGGTAAGGTGCCTTCAGGTGCCTCAACCCAAGCATGAGGAAGATAAATATAGGCCAGACTCGCGACTTCGAAAAAGAACAGGCGCGACAGAACAAAGACCCAAGCGACTATTCGAATTAGCGGCCAGCCGCGCTCCCCCGGTTGATCGGCGCTTTCCAGACGAGGGGCTTCCTCTGTATAGCTTTCGCCAATAATCCAATCCTTAGCCATGAGATCTCCGTCGATGCTGATACTGAGTCTCGGAGTGTTCGTGCAATTTATCGCCTCGTACGTAATTCGCTAATAGAAACAACTGCTACGTACTCAAATTGGTCTTTGAGCTATCGGTGATGACCAGCAATTTACTGGCCGCAAG
>NZ_JBYCKN010000173.1:0-8957 GCF_057473405.1 Sulfobacillus sp. TH-112 | reverse complement strand
GCTTTAATAAAGGAGTTATGGCGATATAGAGCGACATGGTTTACGGTGACACCTGATTGATAGGATGTGAGGAGCGGCAAGACTAAGTCGACGCCTGGGGTCAATAGCCGATCGGACATTTCCCAAAAACGCACCCCAAGCATGAACTGTTGACAGGTCGTACAGGAAAAGAGTTGGTCGTAGTACTCTCCGGGGAAATGAGCCTGAGTCATTTTTAAGCCGACCACTTTGGAATACGGTTCGGTAGCGGCAGCGACAAACGGTGTTTTGTCGAGACTACCGATCCGATCTAACGTGGAGGACACTTGCGAAAATAACGTGGGTCCCAGTTTAGTGGAAAAGACGATGAAAAGGACGTGGCCTAAATAGAGGTCTCGCTGGGTTTTGGCTTGGGCGTCGGAAAACGCTTGTGCTACGGTATAGCCGGTGCCCGTAAGGACCGAAAAGGCGGCTGAAGAACTGCCGCCAGCGGCACCAGACCCGCCGCTTGAGGAGGCGAGACCGGTCGGAGTGGGAACGGAAAAATACACCGTCAGCATGTGAGGCTTATTTCCGGGGTAAAAGCCCATCGATAATATGAGGTCGCGCGAATCCAGAGACTTATCGTCCCAGCAACCGGTGAGACTGAAGAGCAATAGAATGGCCAGAAAGATCCCCTGACACGCCTTTTTCACCCTATTCGACATGACCGATCCTCTCGACCTGGGCTTGATGTAATTGGGGATGCAACATCGGATCGGCGTTCCAATTGGACGACTTCCGCGGATGGAGGGTGCGTAAATAGGTGGGACGTTTAGTTAAAGCGGAATCCGGGAACCGCATGATACTGTCTTTAAGATCACGCCACCGATAAGGCCCGAATGGCGAGAGGTAAGGAACCCCAAAGTTTTCCAAGGAGGCCAGATGCCCGAGGATGCCGACAAGGCCCAAAATAATGCCATAGAGGCCAAAAAAATAAGAGAGCGTCACCAAAAGCCAAAACAGGACGCGCCAGGGAACAGCCATTTCATAGGAAGGCGAGGTATAGAGACCGAGCGCTGTGAGCGTGATAATGACAATCATGAGAGGAGAGACAATCCCGGCCTTGACCACGGCGGTACCCACGACAATCGCACCGACGGTGCCAAGCGTCGTCGACAGTTGTTTTGGCAGCCGAATGGCCGCTTCTCGCAAGACCTCAATGATAATCCACATCGTTAATACCTCAAAAATTGGGGGCAAGGGTAATCCCACGCGTGATCCGGCAACGGTAATAATTAGTTTGGTGGGCAGTAACTCCGGATTGACGCTGGTTAAGGCAATGTACAGAGGCGGCAATAATAGACCGAGGAAGAGCCCTAAAAAGCGTATGATACGTTCAACGGTGGCCGACCAAAAGCTCATGGTGTAGTCCTCCAAAGTTTGGTAAAAATCCATTAGGGTGTTCGGCACCATCAGCGCAAACGGATTATTATCCACCATGATGCAGACTTTTCCCATCGTCAGTTCGCGGGCTACCACGTCCACGCGCTCCGTACTCCGGACTTGAGGAAAGAGTGATGAGGGGTGCGACGCCAGGAGCGGCACCAGCTGTTCCGATAGATGGAGTGAGCTTATCTTTCCTGACGAGAGCTTACGTTTGACGGCAGCCACCAGTTCGGGATTGGTGAGCCCTTCGATATGCGCGACGATGACGTCAGTGGAGGTGAGTTCGCCCATCGTTATGAGGTCAAAATGGAGTAGCGGAGATTTGATGCGAGTGCGCACCAGGTTCATTTGAGTCAACACCACTTCGTTGAACGCTTCCTGAGGGCCTTTAACCGCGCGTTCAGTAGAGGGAGTTGTCAGAGCCCGTGCGGGATACTTGACGGTGTCTAGCACCAGAACTTCGTGAGATCCTTCTACGAAGAGGATGGTGTTGCCTCCCATGAGCTTAACATAGAGCTTGGACCAACTGGTTTCCATCGTGGCATGACCGATCGTCACCACGCTATCATGAACAATTTGATGCATGCGATCGGGGTCTCGTGTTAGCTTGGAGGCTTTTTCATATTCCTGGGCCACCAAGATGGTGTCTTGGTCGATCATTTGATTGTCGGCGAGGCCATCTTCGAACACGATTAGCGCCGGAATTTTTGGAGCGGTACCAATAAAAAAGCGACGAATATTGATGTCCGGTGATTGCCCGACGGTATTTTTTAGACGATTATAGGCATCGTCCACATCTCCTGAAATTTGATCCAGGTTAACGCCTGCGTCGAGGTCGGCAATGAGCGCTTCGAGTCGGTTAGAAAATGTTTTCGTTTCGGTAATGAGGTCTTTCACCACGGTGACGCTGCTCGGGCCAATATCCTCTAATACGTGGGCCGTGTCACTCATATTGGTACTGAGGCGATGCGCTTCTTCCTGAGCTACTGTGGTCGTGGCCGGGAGAGTCGGGTCGCCATGGGTGGATGCAGTGTCTTTCTTGGATTGGCGATTAAATGGCCACATGCGACGGCTCCTCTTTTTCTGATGGTCATCTCTTGATACAATGTGGCCAACTTTCGTAGAGGATATTCGAAAGAGGGAGGGACGCAGCCTCATGACCATCGAAGAAGCCTTGGCGGTTCTCGAACGTGGTACCATCGAACCCCTCTATGTCATTTGTGGTCCTAATCGATATTGGGGTCAAATATGGCTTAAACGGGCGCGGGAAAAGTTTTTGGGAAGCGCGAAAGATACCGGAATGGTGCGTCTTGACGCTACCGCCGATATCAAGGCGGTGTTGTTGGAATTGGCAGCAGACGGGTTTTTTTCGTCCAAGAAGATGGTCATCGTGGACAGCCCGCGCTGGAACAAGAAGGATGAAATCATTGGTGACTATCTGCGTCATCCGGTCACGGATAGCCTCTTGGTATTGATCGAAGATAAGCTCTCGACAGCGGTAGAAAAAGTTGTTGGCAATCATCGCATCATTGATCTAAAACCGCTCAGTGTAGTGTCTTTTCGGCGCTTTGTGGAAGAAGAAGCGACACAACGCAAGATTCAATTTGCCCAAGGAGGCCTCGACGAATTGTTGCTTCGTGTGAAGGGCAATGAATATCAGACCATTCAAGAATTGGAAAAGATGGTGCTTGTGGGATTAGATCGGTGGTCCAAAGCGGACGTGGCGGACCAGGTACTGCCGCTGCCGGAGGATCGGCCCATCTGGGATGTGACTGATGCGCTTTTGCGGCGCGATGTGAAGCTTACTATCAGCCTCATCAGCCAACATCTCGGTGCTGGGGTGGCGCCGTTGATGTTATTCATTACGATGTCCCGGCAAATCATTCTTCTTGATCACGCTAAATCAGCACAAGCTCAGGGGCTCTCGATATCGACATTTCAACGGCAGCAGGGACTGAAAGACTTTGTCGCCAAAAAGGTGTGGGGAGCGGCACGCGCATTTGAGAGCGAGGCACTCAGTCTCATGCTTGAATGGGCGTATCGCATTGATGTATTTATGAAGACTGGTTATGGCGAGCCCGAAGTGTGGCTCTTGATGTGGGTCGCGCTCATGGCGCCACCCAGTATTTCGAGGAGAAGATAGAGAAATAAAAATCCCTCCGGACCAACCGGAGGGTTAAAGGAATAATCCTAGCTCGCAGACTGCTTGGCTCTTTGCAAACGCAGGGCTAATCGCGACTTAAGCCGACTGGCATTGTTACGGTGAATGGCACCTTTTTGGGCTGCTCGGTCGAGACGACCGTGGCAGAACTTAAGGGCGGTTTCCGCTGCTGAAAAATCACCACGATTGAGAGCGTCTTCAAAACGCCGAGTCGCGGTACGTACCATGGTCTTGCGAATTTTATTGCGCAAGGTTCGTACTTGGGTTTGACGAATACGTTTTTTGGCAGACTTAATATTGGCCACGCCGATACCTCCTGACAGCAAATTATATCATGTGACAGAACGGTGGTAAAGGAAAAGTCATGACAAAAGGCATAGTTTGGCGATTTTTTATGGTTCTTTTTACCTTATGGGGAATCGATCTGATTGGCGTTGGGATGCATCTGACCATCGTGGATATGATGATCTTAGCGGTATTACTGGCGCTCTTTAATAATTTTTGGGTTTGGCTTTTGGGGACTTCGCGGGGACTCACCGGACGCACCGTCGTCTCCTGGATAGGGACCATGGTTTCGCTGTATTTAGGAGGGAAAGTTCTACCCCATGCCACCGTGCCACCATTGGCTGCCATTACCGCGGGAAGCATACTTTGGATCATGGGCCAACTTTTTCCGTCGTTCTTTGGGGTGTGGTAGTCTATTGAACCAGTATTTACCATAGGATAGTGGCGGGGGTGATGGTATGTCGCGGTGGCGTCCACCCGTCGTCATTTGGATTCGAATTGTGAAAAAAAACCAATACTGGAAAATGCGTAGGCGTCAACATTCTCGCTCACTCCCTTGGCGCACGGCCAGTATTTACGGAATGGTTCTCGCCCTCGCAGGATTGGTTCTTTTCAAAGTCCCGCCAGGCGGTGCCACAATGCCGGTCAGTGCACACCTTGCGCAGTCCCAACCCTCACTCATGGACCGCATGGTGACCGAATTGGATGCCCCTGCAACCACATTGAAAGTGTGGATTAATGACGGCATGCCGATCGTTGGATTCACGTTAAATCCTAGTAACTTTAAGTGGCATGTCAAAGGCTTGGCGCTGGCTGCCATCACGGAATTTTCGGGAGTGCGCTTAACCAGCCTCTCTTCACTTCTGGCCATGGGTATGCCGCAACTGAGTGCTGTAAGTCCCCCCTCCATGGCGGCACTAAAACCGAGGACTGCCCCACGCCGGCCTGCCCATTCTGGGGCGCCTGATAGCATTGAGCCGGGACTGCCGGGTGACGGAGGGCGCATTTGGGCTCAGGTAGGACAAGATCCCTTGGTCGGAATTTATCAGACGCACAGTCTTGAGTCGTTCTGGTCATATGTGCCCGAAAGCTCTTCTGCCGCGTATTCTACCGACTGGTCTAAAACGATTGTGCAGGTGGGATGGTGGCTGGCTAACGATCTCCATCAGGAGGGGATTTCAGCGGTCCAGTCTCGCGTGGATAATATGTCCCAAGGGCTCCTGGCCAGCTACAGTCAGAGTTACTATACGGCACGAGACCTATTGCGGTGGTATCCGACGGTTCGGATCCTGATTGACTTACACCGAGCGGACAGTGATATCCCTATCGTCAGCATTCATCATCAAGACACCGCTAAAATCCTCTTTATTGTCGGGACTAATCAACTCATGGCTAATCCATTTTGGCGAGAGAACCTCGCTGTGGCGATGAAGCTGGCGCAAGCGCTCAAACAGATCGCGCCGGGGATTCTGCGGGGATCGGGTGTCGACACCGTTCCTTATCGATACAATCAACAACTGATGCCTGGAGACGTGATGATTGAAATCGGCGGGGAGAACAATTCGCTGGCGGAAGAGCACGTTGCGGTGAATGATTTGGCCAAAGCGATCGTTCAGATTTATGGAGGGCCGGGAGTTCGTAAGCTGCCGAAGGCGCCGTGATCGTCGGAAGCTTTCGAAATGTGGGTCATTGACCCTTAAGAGGGAGAAAGTTACCATGATCCCATGGGGGGATGGAGAGTGATTTGGAACCGCGGCGCAGAGACCATGGAGAGAAGTCGCTTACAGGATTTGCAGCGGACGCGTTTAAGTTGGACCTTGGGATGGGCCCGTGATCGGGTCCCTTTTTATCGTGATCGGCTAAAAAAGGCGGATGTCATGAGTCGGCACCCATCTGAGGTGCTCCGCGAGCTGCCGTTTACGAAAAAGAGTGATTTACGCGATGCCTACCCACTCGGATTTCTTGCCGTACCTAAAAGTGAGGTGCGACGATTTCATGCCTCGAGTGGTACGCGCGGCAAACCGACGGTGGTTGCGTACACAGCACATGATTTGTCGGTGTGGGCGGAAGTCGTGGCGCGATCTTTAGCAGCGGCGGGAATGGTTCCCGGAGAGACACTGCAAAATGCCTATGGCTACGGATTATTCACAGGTGGGCTAGGATTGCATGGCGGGGCGGAGCGTCTTGGGGTCGCGGTGATTCCAGCTTCTGGAGGCCAAACAGATCGCCAGGTGCAGTTAATCCAAGATTTGCGTCCAGATGGGTTGGCGTGCACGCCAAGTTATGCGTTGTACATAGCAGAAACGCTCGAGACCTTGCACGTAGACCCTGCGGAAATTTCGCTTAAGCGCGGTATTTTTGGGGCCGAACCCTGGAGCGAGGGCATGCGGGAGCGTCTCGAATCCGCTCTGGGCATTGATGCGGTGGATATTTATGGTTTGTCCGAGATTACCGGTCCGGGCGTGGCAATGGAATGCGTGGAAGCGAAAAATGGTCTCCATCTCTTTGAAGACTTCTTTTACGCCGAAGTGATTCATCCCGAAACCCTTGAGGCGGTGGCGCCGGGGGAAGTGGGAGAATTGGTGTTGACGACACTCAGTAAAGAAGCCATGCCGATGATTCGTTATCGCACTGGGGATCTGGTTAGTGCGAGCACAGACCGCTGTGATTGTGGACGGACGATGATGAGAATTAGTCGGGTGTATGGTCGGTCCGATGACATGCTCATTGTCCGAGGGGTCAATGTCTTTCCCAGTGAAATCGAACGGGTGTTATTGCAGCATCCATCCTTAAGTGCTCAGTATCAGTTAGTCTGGGAAGGGACATCATCGCATCCTAACCTGGTCATTGAAATTGAGGGAACCCAAGGCCCGCAAGCGGCTCGCGATGTGGAAAAGAGGCTGAAAACCGCGCTTGGGGTGACGGTGATGGTACGCATTGTCACTGCGGGATCCATCCCGCGAAGCCAAGGGAAGGCGCTGAGAGTCATCAATCACGTTAAAGAGTAATCCTACGCTGTCAAGAGGAGGCCATCGAGATGGTGTCATTATTCGCCCTATATCAACGACCTGAAGATGAAAAAGAATTTTTGACTCACTATGTTGCGGTGCATGTTCCCCTAGCCCAAAAGATGCCGGGGCTCCTGAGCTTAGAGTGGGGGGCCACCGAAGGGCTGCCAACAGTGCCTCAAGACCCGTGGTTCTTGGTAGCGGAAATGCGATTTGCGACGCGCGAGACATTGTATGAGGCGCTGCGATCGCCAGAGGGGCGGGAGGCGGCTCTAGACATCGAGAAATTCGCCCACGGACTAGTCACGATGAGGATGGTGCAATGGCATGAGTAATATTCTGATAGAACATCGAGGAGCGGTAGCCTTAATCACTTTGAATCGTCCCGAGGCACTCAATGCCTTGTCGGGTGAGTTGATGGAGGAGCTAGCTCAGGGACTAACGGACCTGGACCGCAATGACATGGTACGAGTGGCGGTTATTACCGGGAATGCGCGTGCATTTGCGGCCGGTGCGGACATTAAGGAATTAAAGGGCAATACCGCTGTGTCGATGCTCTCCTCGCGGCAGATTACGCGTTGGGAGGCGATAAGGAAATTTTCGAAGCCGCTCATTGCGGCGGTGTCTGGATGGGCCTTGGGTGGTGGCATGGAATTGGTCATGGCCTGCGATATGGTGATTGCAGGAGACAACGCTCAGTTTGGTCAACCGGAAATTCGCATTGGAGTGATGCCGGGTGCGGGAGGCACACAGCGGTTGACCAAAACGGTGGGTAAAGCACGGGCTATGGAATTAGTCTTGACCGGACGTACGATGGGAGCGGAGGAAGCTTTACGAATGGGATTGGTCAATCATATTGTGGCGCGAGAGCAAGTGATTGCCCGGGCTATGGCACTTGCTGACACGATTGCACAAATGCCACCCATTGCGGTGAGATTGGCCAAAGAGTCGGTGCTCACGGCGCTTGATACTCCGCTTGAGATTGGGCTCAACCATGAACGACGATTATTCAGCCTTCTATTCGCAACAGAAGATCAAGAAGAAGGGATGGAAGCCTTCATCGATAAGCGACCTGCAGACTTTAAGGGACAGTAGGAGAAATAGCAGACGGAATGCGATCGGGATGCGTGAAGACGCTGAGTTCATTTTCCCTTAAGAAGCCAATCGCTGTAATGCCAAGCTGGTCAGCCAGTTTAATGCCCAGACTGGTAGGGGCAGCGTTGGAGGCAATCACGGAAATTCCCATGCGGCGTACCTTCCATACGATTTCTGCTGACAGGCGTCCAGAAAAGAGAATGGTGCTGTATTGCCATTGAATGCGTGGATCCATCAGCGCCGCGCCATAGACCTTATCTAGAGCGTTATGTCTTCCTACATCTGCACGCGCAAGGAGAAGCTCGCCTTCTTGAATAATCCCCGCGGCATGTAGACCTCCTGAATTCTGGGTGTGAGTCCAATGGGAGAGTTGGGAAAACGTCAGCTGAAGGTCCTTCAGATTAATCAGGGATGTGTGGCGGAGTGGAGCCACCCCTTCCGGGTTAAAGAAGCCTGGTCGGCTTTGGCCACAGCAGGAACCGAGATAGCGACTTTCTGGCAGTTGAACCTGGTAGTCAGGCACTCTGACCCAGATTTGGCCATCTTCTTCACGCCAATGATACCAGGTCAAGTCATGAGGAGTGTCAATAACATTCTCGCCGCTCAAAAAGCCTATGGTCCAGTCTTGGAGATCAATCGGTGTGAGGGCGACGGTGACATATTCCTTGCCATTCACAAAAAGAGTCACGGGAACCTCTTCCACCACTTGGGATTCTTCGCTCTCCCATTGCTGGTGATGATAGTGCCGACGACGGACCATACGGACCCCTGCTAACAGGTTTTCCACGTCCTTACTTCCTTTCTTTATGAGATGACGTCTCTAATTATTGTAACGGTTTTTCCTAAAATGTTCATACGAGAGTTCATCGGCACTTCCGGGGAGTCGCAAGCTCCGCCCTTCAGGCTAATCATTACCCACATTTTTCGTGTGACTGATGCGCCAAAGTATTTGTACAGTATCAGCCTGTACGGTGTGAATCTCACTCGGACAATCTTTTTCG
>NZ_JBYCKN010000172.1:0-4551 GCF_057473405.1 Sulfobacillus sp. TH-112 | reverse complement strand
AGGCTCCAGGCGACGTTGTCGCCGATGAACGCAATCGCATTGCGACCAAAGGATGGGGAAGACAGTTGTTGGCCTTGCAACATGCTGATGGCCGATGGGGTGGCAAGGCTTGGAACCATGGGTGGGACTCGACGATGCATGTGCTGTGGTTACTCTGTCATCTGGGGCTTGACCCAGCCAGCTCTGAGGCACGGTATGCATTGGAACGTGTACGTGACAATGTCACATGGCAGGGGTGCGGCCCACCGGAGTGCGATGCCAATCCATTTTTTTCAGGCGAACTGGAGCCATGCATTAACGGTCAGGTCGCGATGGTCGGAGCGTACTTTGACCAGAACATAAGCGGGATTATCGATAGTCTCCTGGGAGAGCAGCTTCCCGACGGAGGATGGAATTGTGATGCATCAGAGGGATCCACTCGCTCATCGTTTAATACGACGATCTGCGTGCTTGAGGCACTACTGCAGTACGAACGGTCCGGCGGCGGGACGCCTGAGGTAACCTCAAGTCGTCTCCGAGGGCAGGAATATTTGTTGGAACGACGGCTTATGCGACGAAGATCCACTGGTGAGATTATCGAGCATGATCGCAAGAGTGGTGGACAATGGACGCTCTTCGCATTTCCGACGTGGTGGCACTATGATGTCCTGCGGGGATTGGATTACTTACGTGACGCCGGAGTGCAGCCAGACGAACGCTTACGTGAGGCCGTGCATGTGGTGGCGTCAAAGCAGGACACCGACGGGCGATGGCTTCTGGACATTCGATACCCGGGGATGATGCCCGTCGAAATGAACGAAATTGAGGGCCGCCCCAGCCGCTGGAATACGCTTCGCGCCTTGCGTGTTCTTCGGTGGTACGACCGTTCGTAATGCCTAGTAAAACGGTACCGAATTGGAGCACCACTATCTTGCTCTCGACTGGGAGATGATGTGAGAAGTAGTTCGTGGGCCGGTAGGTTTGGCCCGTACGCCCAAAGATGCAACGGAGCATCAGAAACATCCGGAATACGAGCGCCATTATGCTGTTGCGCGATAGTCGGGCCTTTCGGTCGGGGACGTGCCAAAAATTGGCGGTTTCGTCCAATGCAAAACACGTATTACCTTTGCAGAGCTCACTGAAGGACCTATACAATGATTGCAGCTCTCGTATCTGGCCGTCGTTCTGACCGATGTTTGAAGTGATGGAGCACTCAGCGACATTCTAACCGAGGGCACCGGTGAGGAGCACGTCCAGTGGCGAATTCCGGTGCTCGCTTCCGCGAATCCCTGATACCTATTATGGTGTCAATGGAGATAGCAACCGTTCTGCACAGGGCTTCTGCCACGTAATTCGGATGAAACGGTCGTTATTTGGACCGCCGACAATCCAGTAGAGATGATCGGACACTTAGGGCTGGTCCCGTATTTTTCGGCGTCGGTGCCAATCATTAGCGTCACCCAGGATTACGAGCGTGTGGATAATGCCGCGAATGTCTAGTGTTTCATCAAAATTACCGGCGACATTGGCATGGTTAAGCTAGAGGCACTGGTGCATCACGTCCTTCCGTTGTTTAAATCCGCTCGGAATGACGTCATCTCGCCTTTGGCACCGTATAGTCGAGAGCGGCTTCGCGTAATATTTTTTATCCCGCAGTGGTATGGTCGTATCTGGATGAATGGAGAATCACCTGGGAGACTCGGCTTTCTGGGCCGGGTTAACGACCGATACAGGTGAAATCACCGGTCTCCTCATACCCAAGTGAACGAGGATACCCATCTCGAGTCTTCGCCGCGAGGTGTATTATGAACGTATCGAAGCCGCACTGCAAGTGAACTATGTCGTGCCCCCACATGGTCATTTTTGCTGCAATAGATAGTGGGTTTCGGGCATCCCTTGAAGAATCGGCATCACCCTTTCGGCGAGCTCTTCTCCGGTGCCTTGAGGATTTCTCTCGGACCAGAAGTGTGATGCACCATAAATCGCCCAGCTTGTCACCGCCACCCCCAATTCGCGCGTGACCGAGTCGGATGCGTCACTGGCGGACTCTTCCGGAAGCCAATCCATGAGAACCTCCTGGACGACATTCATGACCTGGGCTTCAAACAGCAGTCTTTCTTGCTCGTCAGCGTGTTGACATTGTCCCTTGAGGCCTCCAAAAAACTCCCACACGGTCCTAATGAGAGCCCGCATGTTTCCGACAGTATAGTGCTCTTTGTCTGGCAGTTTGGCTAACAGTTGTTCACGGAAACTTTCGCTGACGGCGTACTCCATAAGCGCATACTTGTCCACAAAGTGATCATAGAAGGTTGAACGATTTACCATTGCGGTGGTGCTAATCTTCTGGACCGTAATCGTCTGGAAGCTCTTCTGCGCTATAAGTGCCAAAAAGGCTTCTTTCAACAGCTTGCGCGTCCGTCGTACCCGCAAATCGCCCGGTAGTTCTTGCGTGACCATGCGCACCTCTCCGTTTCCCTTGTCCCGTTTCGTTCCGAAGCCAACACTAGTGCAACAAATGTTGTATAACCCGACACCAGCCAATAGTTTGACGGTTGTATGCATCATATCAAAACGGATACCCTAAAAACAACAGGTGTAGGCTTGCCATCACTTGCTGGATATTTTACAACGAGGGAGACATCGTGATGCTGAAAATTGGTGTAATACTGGGAAGTACCCGTGACCATCGAGTAGGTGAAAAGGTCGCGCAGTGGTTCATGAGTCAAGCAGATCCACGTCCTGATCTGGAGTTTGAGCTCATCGACGTGCGAGACTATACTCTACCATTCTTCAACGAGAAGAGCAGCAATATGTATTCGCCTACCCAAGATCCCGAGGGTCTACGATGGCAGAAGAAAGTGGGAGAGTTTGACGGCTATGTGATCATTGCTGCCGAATATAACCACGGACCAACAGCAGCGTTGAAGAATGCGCTCGACTATGCCTACATCGAGTGGATACGCAAGCCGGTCGCCTTCGTCGGGTATGGATCTGTCGGTGCAGCCCGTGCCATTGAACAACTGCGCCTGATCGCTATCGAACTGCAAATGGCCCCCGTCCGATCCGCCGTGCACGTCCAGGGCGGGGACTTTTTGCCGATCATGATGGGACAAAAAGCCATAGAGGACATCCCTCATTTACCACCCTTGGTCACCACCATGTTGGACGATTTATCCTGGTGGGCTGACGCACTGAAGTCGGCTCGTAAGCAATAATTCGACAAGGCGCCTCCGTTGGGCATGCGTTTTGGAGCTGCTAAGGAGATCTCGGGGTTCTGCGCTCCCACTCTTTGCATCGAGGACAAGAACATAGAGCGACGGCGGGCCATATGAGGTGGGCAACCTCTGTGTCCCAAAAGCAGAAGGTGCCCTTCGCAAGCTACGGGGTCGGGTTGTAAGCGATGGCTTGAACCAAGGCATGTTGTTTAAGGTTGGGTAAAGGGACGATGAATCTATTGCGTCACAAGCAGATGACGCGACTCTATTGGGGCCCGCCCAGTCTGGAAAAGGGCTGTGGGATAAAATAAATGTTTTGGAGACACGGCGCTTGGGAACAATAGCGCCGTGTCTTTAACGCACACAAAAAATTGGCCCGATTCTCAGGACAAGAATTCCTAACGGTTCCAGTCTTTAGAGAATTTACTTGCCTAATGGCCACCTTGTGCGCGTACTCAGAGCCAAGACGGGAATAGGATGGAACTGGCGGTAGTGATGAAATCGCCAGATCCGTGCCGCCATTCAGCCGGCGGTGCGGTGACTTTCGGGTGAGCGGCATTTCCGGAACCGGTTGTACAAATTATCGACCGGGACGAAGTCTTCGACGGAACTTGCTTTTGCCACCTACCTATGATGGAATACCGGGGGTTTAACACTCTTATGGTCCATGTCCATTCGAAGTGCCGGCTCATAGGCGAAAGTCGAAACCATAATAGGGGAGGGCTTCTTCGGGCTCGAGTTCTCAGTTTCGCACACCTTTTTGGGTATGGGAGAGCGGAGGGACTACGATCATTAGATAGCGACATCAAAGGTCCTGCAACACTTGAAACCTTAGTGAGTATCCTATGGAATGATAACTACAGAGAGAATAACGTTCATCCCGAAAACGGTGCCTATCTTTCTTCATCCGTCGAAAAAGTCGACGTGGACAGCAGATCACATGCCATATGTGCGATAGAAAAGTGCGATAAGTATGATATATTATTGAGGCGATTTGGTCGAATGTATAATGAGAACTATTTCTTGATTAATGACAGAGATAGGAGATGGCATTGATGGTTGAAATATCTCTTGCCGATGCGGTGCATTTGAGAGCGCGAATCCATGAGCGGATCCGCGAATTGAGTGAAGCGCGAACCCGTATTGAGGTGGCGATTGTCAATCGGGGTGAGGTGCCTGAACCGCCGACCGTGTCTGTTGATGACTATAACCAACAGATTGCGGACGCTCAGGCTGATTATCGAATGCTAGATGTGGTAATGACGAGATTTAACTTGGAGCACACGTTGACCTGGGATGGCCGTGAAGTGCCGTTGTTGGAAGCATTACAAATTGCTAAGGATACGCGGCAACGGGT